>JBOGTX010000257.1:0-4552 GCA_050695695.1 Chloroflexota bacterium | reverse complement strand
GCCCAGGCCTGCGGACTACAAGCGACCGGGTAGCGAACCGGGTCTTCGTCGCCAAGTCGTTGGTACCCACAGAAGAGCTCGGGAAGCCGCCCGTCGGGCATCCGCAGCGCGACGTCGTAGAGGCCGGACACGATCGCCAGGACCTCCGCGTCGTGCCCGTACCGCTTGAAGCCGAGCGCGATCAGCGAGTTATCGTGCGGCCAGACCGTGCCAACGTGGTAACCCATCGGGTTGTAGCGCGCTTCCCCGGTCGCGAGGGTCCGGACTCCCCAGCCGGTGAACATATCCGGCGCCATCATCCGCTTCACGACCTCCTGGGCATGGGGGGGTGAAGCGATGCCGGTCCACAACACCTGGCCGGCGTTGGAGCTGATGACTTTCGCCTGGTGCTTGTTCTTGTCGAGCGCCAGGCAGTAGCAGTGGAGGTCGTCCATCCAGAAGGCGGCGTCGAAGTGATCCCGGAGCCAGTCGGCCTGATAGTCGTACTTGGCAGCATCTTCGGGCCGGTGGAGGGCGCGATAAATCGTGGCCGCGGCCCGACGCGCCGCGTAGGCGTAGCCCTGGACTTCGACGAGCGCGACCGGGGGCTCGACCAGCGAGCCGTCGGCGTTCACGATCGCATCCCAGGAATCCTTCCAGCCCTGGTTGCGCAAGCCGGCCGGCGATTTGGTCTCGTATTCGATAAATCCGTCGCCGTCGAGGTCGCCGTACTTTTCCATCCATTCCAGGGCCCGGTCGAGCGAGCCCGCGAGCTCCTTGAGCAAGGCGACGTCGCCGGTGACCTGGTAGTAGCGTTCCAGCAGAACGACGAACAGAATCGTCGCGTCCACGGTTCCAAAGTACGGACTGTAAGGAATGACCTTCGCCCGAGCAAGCTCGCCCCGACGAAGCTCGTGGAGGACCTTGCCGGGTTGCTCGTCTTTCCAATCGTCAACCACCGTCCCCTGTTTGCCGGCCAGAACGCGGAGAACCTCGGCGGCCATCGACGGAAACCAGCCGAGCTGAAGCGCGGTGATCAGCGTGTCTCGACCGAAGAGCGCGGCGTACCAGGGGACGCCAGCGGCGGGATATGGCTCGTTGCCGAGTCGACTGGATAAAAGCCGCAGGTCGAACCGTGCCCGATCGACCGTCGCATCCCAGGCCGGGTTATCGCTGGTGACGCCCACCTGGCATTGTAGCCACTGCTCGTACTTGTCCGAGCGCGCCTTGACCAGCGCCGGTACGTCCGTGGCGGGGGCCGAGCCCGGCGGGCCGGGGGTGATCGACGCGCAAATGTGGATCTTCGGCCCAATCCCTCGGGCGGGTAAGGCGACGCGATATTCGGCCTTTTGGCCCGAATGTTCGGCCGGCGCTGGATCGAAGGTAATCCGAGTCGAGCGCGCGATCCCGTCGATTCCCTGGTATTCGAAAAGCAGGGTATCGTCGGCCAGCCACCGTGGCGGGGAAAGCGCGCCTCGCCCCCGGTTGACCAGACCGCGAACGTCGAACATATCCACGAAGTCGGCGCCGAAGGAGAGCGAAATCTGGAGCTGCAACGGCATCGAATAGAAGTTGGCCAGGGTGATCTCTTCCCACAGGTGAGGCCCGATGACCCGCTGACGCTGGATCCGAATGACCTGCCGCGGAACGTGAACGCCCGAGGTCGTGATCAGGTCAGGGTTGGTGAGCTCCTGCAGGAGGCTGAAGCGCTCGCGTCCGGTGGACAAAAGGTAAATCGGCGTGATGCCTTCCAGCACCAACTCGTAGGCGCTGAGATAACGGGTGTCGTGGTAGTACAGACCGAGGCCGTTGACGTTCCCCTGGGGAACGTTGCCGTCCAGGTTGGTGATCAGGAAGAGATCGAGCTCCTTGATCACGAAGGTATCGCGAATATCCTGGGCGCCAATCGGCGACTTGTACTCGATCACCGCCTGTGGCTGACTCGCCTTTTTCGGGGGAGTTAGGTGTTGGGTCATAGCTTCGCAAATCGAGGAGTGCAAATGGTGCGCCAGCGCAGCCACGCCAGGGCTGCTGGCCTGGAATCCGTGTGATACACTTTGCGACAAAGACAATCCGGAAAGAGACCGGGATCGAGGCACGAGTCAACCATGCGATTGGCGATCGGCGGCGATCACGCCGGATTCACCCTGCAAGATCCCATCGTTCGGGCGCTGCAAGCCTGGGGGCACGAGATCCGGCGGTTCGGGCCCCAAACTCCTGAGCCGGTCGATTTTCCCGACGTGGCGCGGGAAATCGGCGCGGCGGTCGTGAGTGGCAAGATGGACCGAGGAATCATGGTCTGCGGCACCGGGGTCGGCGCGTCCATCGCGGCCAACAAAATCGCGGGGATTCGAGCCGCGGTGTGCCACGACCTTTACTCGGCACACCAGTGCGTCGAGCACGACGACGTCAACGTCCTGTGCCTGGGGGCGCAAATCGTTGGCGAGCTGCTGGCGATCGAGATCGTGCGGACCTTTCTCGAGGCGCGCTTTTCGACCAGGGAAGAGTTCAGGCGACGGGTCGCGAAGCTGGCGGAGCTGGACCGGCGGCGAGGCGAGGAATCGTGAACGTGGTGGAGGCGAGGGGATTCGAACCCCTGACCCCTGCGATGCGAACGCAATGCTCTCCCGCTGAGCTACGCCCCCACGTACCGTTAATTATACCGGCGGCACCCCTCCGCGGTCAAGCCAGTTGGGCAAGCAGTTGTCATTTGCCGACGGCCTGATCGACGACGTCCTGATCGATCCGGCGCGGCTCCGCCAGCGCGTGGCCGAGGTTGGCGCGGACGTCACGCGGGACTACGCGGCCCACGGCGTTCATTTGATCGCCATCCTCAAGGGATCGATCGTCGTCCTGACCGACCTTCTGCGGTCGATCGCGATTCCAACCACGATCGACTTCCTGGCCGTCAGCAGCTACGGCCCGGACGCGGGGCGCAGCGGCGCGGTCCGCGTCATCAAGGATCTGGAACAGGACCTCGACGGCCGACA
Source organism: Chloroflexota bacterium (assembly GCA_050695695.1). Lineage (GTDB taxonomy): Bacteria > Chloroflexota > UBA6077 > FW602-bin22 > CADDYW01 > JAJPKB01. The sequence goes on along the minus strand of JBOGTX010000257.1, from coordinate 1,583 downwards.
CGTGCTGGTCGTGGAAGACGTGATCGACACCGGCCTGACCTTGAATTACATTCTGCGCACGCTGCGCACCCGCCACCCGGCCTCGCTGGAGGTCTTCACCCTGCTCGACAAGCCGACCCATCGGCTGATCGATCTGGGAGTGCGCTACGTCGGCTTCACGGTTCCCGACTGCTTCGTGGTCGGCTACGGACTCGACTACCAGGAGCGATTCCGCAACCTGCCGTTCATCGCCACCCTGAAGCCAACTTCGTTTGAGTAGGTCCAGCGAGCATCCCGCCCCGCGCCTGGTCAGCCACCCTGCTCCTCGCGCGGCGCCGGTCTGCCGAAGAACAGGCCACCGTCTTCCATTCCAGCGGATCGGTAGAGCTGGTGCGCCGTCTTTCGACTGTAGCCTGATTCCAGCGTCACGTGATAGCAGCCACGTTCTCTTGCTAGATCGAAGGCAGCTTGGAGCAAGCCGCGCCCGAGCCCCTTTCCGCGCGCGCCCTCGGTCACGATCAGGTCGGGAATCCAGGCCTCGAGATTGGCTCGATTGAGGCGCTCGCGAAACTCGACCGAGATGAATCCAACCACCGCGCCGTCAAGCTCCGCGACGAAGCTCGACGTATCTTGCCTGGCGACGTGGCGGGCGTAGCGCTCGCGATAGATTGCCTCGGTTTCCGACTTGAGCTTCCCTCGTCAGAGCTCCTCCAGCAAGCGCGCCACCGCCAGGAAATCTCGCGTGTCGGCAGGGCGGATCTCCGTTCCCATGCTTCCTCCTTCGAATGTCAGAACGTATTATAATCTGCCGCAATCGAGTCGAGATTTGGAGCCTTCACCATGCAGCAAAGTGCCCCGGGCGGCGCGTCCACCCAGCTCATCATCGTGATCGCCGTCGTCCTCTTCATCGGCTACCGGGTCTATCGCCGGACCCGGCCTCAGAAAGTTCGGCTCTGGCAGACGCTGCTCTACACCGTGGTGATCGTCGGCGCGTCGATCTTCGGCGTCGTCGGGACCGGGAGCCTCCCTCGCAACGTGATATTTCTACTCCTGGTGCCGATCGCGCTGATTATTGGCTACCTGGTCGGCGTGGTGATGATGCGAACCATCCACTTCTGGCGCGACGCCGCCTCGGGCGACCTCTGGATGCGGGGCGGGGCGGCCTACGTGGTGGTCTGGCTCCTTACCTACGTCCTGCGCCTTGGCGTGCGCTTCGCCGCGGGCGGTTCGTTTTCTCCGGCGTCGTTCGCCGACTTCTCCGGCCACCCTAGCAGCCCGGTCCTCGGCTGGCTGGCGTCCGATCTGCTCTTCCTGTCAGTGGGACTCTGGATCGCCCGCGCGGTCGAGCTCACCCGGCGGCACCGATCCCGCGTGAGCGTCGCGCCCCCAGGAAATTTGGATTCGGTGAAAGGCTGAACGCTGGTGAATGATCCCACTCTGAGCAATGAGCGCCCATTCCAGGGGCAGGTTGTCCTGATCACCGGCGCGTCGCGGGGAATCGGGCGCGCGACGGCGCGGCGCTTCGCCGAGGGCGGCGCTGACGTCGTGGTGAACTACCTGCGCCATCGGGCCGCGGCCGACGAGGCGGTCAAAGAGATCGAGGC
>JBOGTX010000256.1:0-9170 GCA_050695695.1 Chloroflexota bacterium | reverse complement strand
GGTGAGGTCCAGTGCGCGGTCCGAAAAGACGGCCTCTTGTAGCGTCGGGAGGAGCGGGAAAGCTTCGTCGGTGCGGTGCCAACCCGCCACGTCGAGGAAGATTCGGCTCCGGACGTCCTCGGCGCCGAGTCGATGGATCGCTGGGAGCGCGGCGAGGAGCTTGAGCAACGCGGCGTCGCTGGCCTTTTCGAGACCCAGGTCGGCCAGGAGCTTGGCGGGACGGGTGAGAAAAAGGGCGCGCACCTCGGATTCCGTCAGCCCGGTCAGGTTCGTTCGGTACTCCTCCAGGAGCGACCATCCTCCCCCGGTGCCCCGCTCGGCCAGCACCGGAACGCCCGCGCTCCCCAACGCCTCCATGTCGCGGTAGATCGTCCGCTCGGAGACCTCCAGGCGCCGCGCCAGCTCGCCCGCCGTGATTCGCTGACGAGTTTGGAGGAGGAGCAGGATGGACAGGAGCCGGTCCGCGCGCATCTCGCCTCGATTCTGGATGAGCCGCTTCGCATTTTTCTCAGTGTAGCAAATCAATATGACAGAGGATGTCAGGAACTCTCGTCTATTATGAAGCGACGGATAACCGTGAGAGTTGTCTCGGAAAGGACGGAAGACTGAATGTCTGGCGACGTCGTATCGGAAGCCCGCGGCGAGCCGAAGCGGAGTCGGCCGCGCTTTCACGCCGGCTACGGGGTGGCCACCGACGAGGCGGGAATGCTCACCTGGTCCTGGGCCGCTCAGCGTCTGGCGAACGCGCTTCTCTACTGGGCGGCGACGGTCAACCCGAATGGTCGACCTCACGCCCGACCGATCTGGGGTGTCTTCGTCGAAGGCGAGCTCTGTCTCGAAAATGGGCCGTCCAGGACCCGGCGCAACCTCGACCTGAATCCGGCCATCGCGGTCCACGTCGAGAACGGTGACGATGTGGTGATCGTCGAAGGGGACGCCGAGCCGGCCTTCGCGTTGCCCCGGGAAGCAGCCGAGAGGATCGCCGGAGCTTTCGGCGCGAAGTACGGCGACAAGGGGTATCACCCAGATCCGGAGCAGTATCAGCAGACCGATAGCGGCCTGTACCGGATCCAGCCGCGGGTCGCCTTTGCCTGGAGCAACTTTGCCCAGGATCCGACGCGCTGGGTCTTTTGAGGTTGGTCCTCGAATGAATCTGGTTGCCTCCCCAGGGGTGGCGAAGCCTCCCCGGCCGGATGTTACGATGTCACCGGATCCGCGATTTCGAAGGAGCGCGAGGATAATGGATGCAACGACGTCTCACCAATCGGCAACGCGCCTGCGGCGACTGGAGAACTGGTGTCAGACGCCGGAGACCCGGACCGCCGATGCCGCTGCGGCGGCGCACCTGATCGATCGGGTTGGCGTTGCCACCCTCTATCCGGTCTCGTCGGAGATTCCCAACCTCTTTCACGCCTACGTCGGGGATCCCGAGGCCAAGACCGACTCGAAGTGGGACAGCCCCTCGGGCCACGTCTATACGTGGCGCTGGGAGCTGGGCAAGCGCGAGGTGGCGTTCTACGCGGCGATCGTGCGCAAGAAACCCACCTGGGTCAGTTGGCAGCTCTTGCCGGCCGTGCTCCGCCTGCTGGGGGAATTTCGGAATCCAAGCGAGCTTTACGAGGCGGGAGCGTTATCTGCTGGCGCGTACCGCATCGCCCGGGCGCTGGAAGAGACGGACCACGCGCTGAGCACCGGCGAGCTCCGGGAGGCGGCTGGCTTTCCAACCGGCAAGGAGCAGCGCGCCGCCTACCTCAAGGCGATTGCCGAGCTGGAAAGTCGGCTTCTCATAGCGAAGGTGTTCTCGCCGGCCGGCGACGATCGCGACCCGCGGCACGCCCTGGTCCGTCGTCGTTATCCGGAGCACGTCGCGTCCGCCGGGAAGCTTTCCCGCGAGGCGGCGCTCGACCAGCTCTTGAGCATCTATCTCGCCGCGGCGGTCGACGTGGCGCCCGATCGGCTCGCGAAGGACCTGGGCATCCCCGCGTCGGAGCTCCGGGCGGGAATCGCCCGCCTTTCCCCGGACCGCTTCGAGTCGGGGCTTGACGTTCCGCGTTGCAAGGTGACAAGCCCATGACAATGCCTCTCGCGCACGTGCTCTGGATCGGCGGCTCGACCGATGCTGGGAAGACCTCGGTGGCTCAAGCCTTCGCGGCGAAGCACGGCTGGCAGGAGTACCACTACGACCGTTACGACCGGTTCGAGCCGCCCGGTCACTGGTCTCGGATCGATCCAGCGCGTCACCCGCACCTGGCCGCGCAGCGAGACTGGAGTCTCGACGATCGCTGGGTGAAGACGACGCCGGACGAGATGGTCGCGGAATGGTTAGGCACGACGCCCGAGCGATTCCAGATGACGCTCGAGGATCTGCTGGCCCTTCCCTCGGCACCGCCGATCGTGGCGGAGGGGTACGGCTTTCTGCCCGATCTGGTGCTGCCGTTGCTTTCCTCGAAGCGACAAGCGATCTGGCTGATCTCGACCGAGGAATTCAAGCGCGCCTCGTACGAGCGTCGGGGCAAGGGACGCTTTTCCGACACCAGCGATCCCGAGCGAGCACGCCGCAACCACGTTGGCCGCGACCTGCGGCTCGCGGCTCTGGTGCGGCAACGCGCGCGCGAGCTTGATCTGACCGTGGTTGAGATCGACGGAACCCGGCCGCTGGCGGAGATCGTCGCCCTGGTGGACGCGCACTTCGCGCCGTACACCCGCGGCGCGTGACGCCGCCTCCTCGACCGATCCTCCCTCAACCAGCGCCCGAGGCACGCTCCGCGGCCACCTCGGGGTGGGATCGCAAGTAGTCACGGAACTGCAAGTGGCGATCCCAGAACTCGCTCCCGACCACGACCAGATGGACGTTGACCGCCGCCTCGATAACGATGGCTGGCGACACGAGTAACCCTCCGGATGATGACTGATTGCCGTGCGGAGGCGTGAAACGTGACGACGAGGATGATCGCCCGCGGCGCTCACGTTTCACGCCTCGCGCTTCAGGCAGTGGTTGCCCCGGAGCGGCGCTCACGGAGAGAGCGATCGGTCATTCCATCCCCGAGTGCGCCAGGCGCTCCAGCTCCGCCATCGTGAAGACCGACCGAAGCGCGCAGCCGATCGTAGCAAGGTTTTCAGCGCCGCCCTGCTGGCGATCGACGACGCAGATCGCGTCGGTCACGACGAGGCCGAGGTCCCGCATCTGCTGGACCGAGGTCACGATCTGACCGCCGCTGGTGACGACGTCCTCGACGACGACCGCTCGCTCGCCCGGCGCGAACCCTCCATCGACCAGATTGCTCGTGCCGTACGGTTTTGCCGCTTTGCGCACGTAGAGGCAGGGCTTTGCGGTCGCGATCGACAGCGCGGTGGCCAGGGGGATTCCGCCGAGCTCCAGACCGGCGAGCCGGTCGAAGGAATCGGGAAGAATGTCCCGCATCGCGTCGGCGATGGCGACAAGCAGGGTCGGGTCACTCTCGAAGCGATACTTGTCCCAGTAGACCGAGCTGATCGCGCCGGACCGAAGCACGAATTGCCCGCGCAGCAACGCCACGTCGCGGATCTCCCGGGCCAGCCGCGCGCATTCCATGCAATCCCCCTGATCAGCCGGGTGAGATCTTCCCAGGGCGATTGTAGCGGAAGCGGCGCGGCATGGGTGGTCCTGATACAATCCCCTCGGAAGTCATCCGGAGGTGAGGATCTGGATGAAAGAGGCGCCCGGTGGGAGGAAGACGATCTTCTGGGACTTCGACGGCACGCTGGGCTATCGCCCGGAGGGATGGGCCGGGAGCTTGCTCGCGCTCCTCAAAGGGCAGGCGCCGGATTGCGCGGTGACCATCGCCGATCTCCGCCCTTTACTGCAGGAGGGCTTCACCTGGCACACGCCCGAGATCGCCCACCCCGAGCTTGGCGATCCTGACGCCTACTGGCGTCGCCTGGAACCGGTGTTCGTCGACGCCTACGCGCGTAATGGGGTCGATCGTCAGACGGCTGAACGGCTTGCGCCACGGATGCGGGATCGGCTCGCCGACCCGGCCACCTATCGGCTCTACGACGACACCCTGCCGGTGCTGCGGGCGTTATCCGAGCGAAGCTGGCGGCATCAGATCATCACGAACCACGTGCCGGAGTTTCCCACGGTCCTGGAAGCGCTGGGGCTGATGGCACTCATCGAGCAGGTGACCAACTCGGGCAACGTCGGGTATGAGAAGCCACACCCGGAGATCTACATCTACCGTCTCGCCCTGGCGGCCGCGGGCCATCCCGCGGACCGCTGGATGATCGGCGACAACGTCGCCGCCGACGTCCTGGGCGCGGAGCGGGTAGGAATCCCGGGCATCCTGGTCCGTCACCAGGACGGCCGGGCGCGTCGGTGCGCCGCCAACCTTCAGGAAGCGATGGCGATCATCCTCGCCGAATGAAGGTCAAAGCCCGCTGCCCGGGAGCACCGGTGGTGGGAGGTGAGCCCGCACCAATGCCATCGCCTGCTCGGTTAGCTCGAGTGCCTCGGTTGCCTCGGCAGACGAGGGGTCCGGTCCACTTATCGGGGTACCGCCCGGCGGTCAGGCAGTCGTCGAGGGTGGTCGCAGCCAGTTGAAGCGCGGCAAATGCTGGGTCCAACGTTTGGCACTGGGCCAGCAGCGTCGGAAGATCGTGCGTCCTCCGCGGGGGCTGGTTGCGCCAGGCCAGATAGGCTTTGAGTGCCTTCTCCGTCGCCTGCTGGCAATGAAAGGCTGCCAGGCCAACAAGTGACGAATCGTCAACGGCCAGCCGTGCCAGGCGCAGGTCACGCGCGGCACGGTCCAGCCACTCGCGGGTGAGTTGCACCCGTGGATCTTCAGGCGGCATAGAGCAGTCGTCCCTCGCGCTCGACCGTCGCCGGGAGCGAGGCCGCCGCCCCGAGCATCCAGGCGTAGTATTCGCTGGTAAGGATCACCACGTCGATTGGGGCGCCAATGCCCCAAAGCGCGGCGTTCGCCCGCCGTTCCAGCTCGCGACCGGGTCCAACCCGCTGGCGGACCACCACTAGCAGATCGTAGTCGCTGTCGATTCGCGCGCCTTTCCGGGCGCGTGAGCCAAACAGGTAAATTCGCTCCGGCTGGAGCGCTTCGACTAATCGGCGAACCGCCTCGCTCAAGACCGGGTCTTTTGTCCGAGCCTCCCCTGCCGTGATGTGACGCCGCACGTCTGTCTTCCGCCTCATCAGATCTCGATCGGCTTTCGCACCACCGGTCGGCACGCTTCACGGGCGCGGCGAGCGCCCACTGTCGCTCCATCGTCGACGGCTGGATGAATGGCCCCCCGGACTGTCTCAGCCCCCCGGCGCCGCCTCGGCCGGCGCGTAGCGCTCGACTTGATCGGCGGGAACGCCCGCCCGCTTGAGGCCATCGACCAGCGCCTGCCAGTCTTCGTCGTAGAGGGGAATGCCCAGGCGGGCGCGCTCTTCCTCCTGGCGCCGCTCCAGATCGCCGGGCAGCAGCACCTCTTGAAATCCCTCGGCCGGTGGCACCGAGCGCACGTCGCGAACGATCTGGTCCAGGCGCTCCTGGAAGGTGCCCTTTGGCGTAAACCGGTCGACGTCGATCGCCTCGAAGAAGAAGCTCTGGCCGCGGGTCTTCGGATCGCCGGAGTGGACGACGCTCAGCGCCACCGTCGAGCCGGCCAGGGCGCCGGTCAGCGCGTCCACCAGGATGCCCATGCCGTAGCCCTTTTGGCCGCCGAACGGCAGCAGCACGCCTTTGAGCGCGGCGGCGGTATCGGTCGTCGGCTTGCCCTCGGCGTCGATCGCCCAGCCGAGCGGAATCGGCTGGCCGCGGCGGTGCGCCTTGAAGATTTGCCCATGGGCGGCGGCGCTGGTCGCGATATCCAGGATGATCGGGCCCTCGGCGCCGCCGGGGAAGCCGTAGCTGATCGGATTCGTCCCATGCACCGGCTTGCGTCCGCCGAACGGCGCCACCGTCGGGGCTGCGTTGCACATCGTCAGGCCGATCAGGCCGGCCCGCACCGCCAGCGAAGAGTAGTACGAGGCCGCGCCGAAATGATCGCAGTTGAAGGCGCCGACGATCCCCACCCCGTAAGTCTTCGCCTTCTCGATCGCCAGGCCCATCGCCCGCTCGCCGATGGCCGGTCCGGCCACGCCATTGCCCTTCAGAAGCGCCGTCGCGGCATCATCGCGAACAGTCTCGACCGACGCCGCGCGATCGATCTCTCCCCGGGCGACGCGATTGGCGATCGCCGGCAGGATCGAGACGATGCCATGACTGTCCAGGCCACGCCGCGACGCGAAGAGGATCGCGTTCGTGCAGGGTTCCGCCTGTTCTGGCGGCAGCCCAACCGCCGCGAACGCCTCCGCGCAGAGCTCTCTGGCCCGGTTTACGTCCAATCGTCGCACGGGTGTTCCTCCATATCTTACGTGTCGCATCGAGGGTATCCAATAGGGTCAGTCTGGACCTCTGTCGAATTCTAGGCAGCCGGATGCCAGCACCGCGAGGGCGCGAAGGAGAACGTCTGGACCACGAACGGCACGAAAGGTCACGAAAGGCGCGAAAGCGGAGATCTGCCCCCTGAGCTTTTCGTGATTTTTCGCGTCGATTCGCGACTTTCGTGGTCCAAACGTCCTTCACGCCCTCACGGTGATCGTGCTGTCATTGTCCCGCGTGCAGCATCGGCTGAGTGTCGTCGAGTTGGAACGACTCCGCCGCGCGGTCGGCGATGTATTCGCCAATCGCCAGCGACGAGGTCGCGGCGGGCGACGGCGCGTTGCGGACGTGCATGACCCGGGCGTCGCCGTCGATCACGAAGTCGTCCACCAGCTTGCCGTCGGGCGAGAGCGCCTGGGCGCGCACGCCGGCCGGTCCTTCGATCAGATCGTCGGCGGTCAACTCCGGAATGTAGCGCCGCAGGGCCTGCAAAAAGGCCGGCTTGCTGAAGTCGCGGTACATCTCGCCCAGCCCGGTCCGCCAGTATTTCGCCGCCAGCGCCTGGAACCCGCGATAGCCGAGCGAATCCAGCAGCTCGCGCGGATTGACGAACAGACGCTGATAGCCTTCGCGGGCGAAGGCGAGCACGGCGTTGGGGCCGAGCCAGACGCCGCCCCCGATTCGGCGGGTGAAGTGGACGCCGAGGAAGGGGAACGACGGATCCGGTACCGGATAGATCATCGAGCGCACCAGGTCGGCGAGCTCCGGACGAAGGATGTAGTAGTCGCCCCGGAACGGCACGATTCGGGGCTCCCGGGGCGCGCCGGTCATCGTCGCGATCCGGTCGGAATAGAGGCCAGCGCAGGTGATCAGGTACCGGGTCTCGATCACCCCTTCCGAGGTGGCGACGACGACGTGACGCTCCCGGCGGACGATGGCGTCGACCGAGCGCCCGAGGAGGATCTGGCCACCCCGCGCGGTGACGTCGGCGGCGTAGCTTCGACAAACCGCGAGGTAATCGACGATGCCGGTCTTCGGCGAATAAAGGGCGCGGAGACCGGTCGCGGCCGGCTCGAGCTCGCGCAGTCGCTCCGGCCCGATGACCTCGAGCCCCTCGACCCCATTCGCGGTGCCACGCCGGTGCAGCTCTTCCAGCCGGGGTAGCTCGTCCGGGTCGGTCGCCACGATCACCTTGCCGCTCAGCTCATAGGGAAGGTCGTGCTCGTCGCAGTAGCGGACGAGCGCGCGACCACCGGCGACGCAAAGGCGCGCCTTGAGCGAGCCCGGCGCGTAGTAAAGCCCGGAATGGATCACCCCGCTGTTATGTCCCGACTGGTGGGCGGCGATCCGGTCTTCCTTTTCGACCACCGCCAGTTGTAGCCAGGGCCAGCGCTCGAGCAATTCCCGCGCGACCGCCAGCCCAAGGATTCCCGCGCCAACGACGACGACGTCCATAAATTGCATCTCCCGAGCGCCATTCTAGCACGGAGGGAGAGGTGGGGTTGCAGCCGGCACGACCGATGCCCGGGCGATCAGGGATCGGTCACTCCGGATAAATCGAGCGCGATGAGGAGGGCGCGGTCGATCTGCCCCGTGGTCTCGTCGGAAAGGATACCGCGACGGCGACCGAGTCTGCTCTTTGCCAGAACCCGGACTTGCTCCCCGAGGACGACCGATGGCACGTCTAGCCCTCCGTCCCCGGCGTTGACCAGAACCTGGCTGGGATAGATCCGTCGCCCTGGACGAAACGTGGTGCAGGGAACCGCGAGCACGATCGCGCTTGCCGCGTTGATGGCATCCCGACTCACGATCACGACCGGACGCGATCCGGCTTGTTCCGAGCCTTCGGTCGGATCCAGACGAGCGTCATAAACCTCGCCACGCCTCACTCCCCCGCCTCGGACTGCCGCGACGCCTCCCAGTCGGCAGTCGCGAACTCGGCGGTGATCGTTTCGGCCTCCGTCCGGTATTCCTCGTCGTCGGCCATTTTCGCGAATTCGGCGTCGATCGCCGATCGCTTCTGCGCCGCGAGCTCGCGACGGATCGCATTCGCGATCAACTCATTTCGACTGCGAGATCTTCCTTCCTTGACCGCGCGATCCAGTTCATCAAGGAGGTTCGACGGCAGCGTCACCGTGGTACGAACAGCAGTCGTCACCATCATGTCCCCAGCGCGAGACGTAATTTCTGACATCAATTGTGTCATCAAAGCACGGCAAAATCAACGTCCCACGGTGAACGTTCAGGTGGCCTTGCCGGCGCCGGCTTCTTCGGATACCATTCGTGCCATATGGAGATCGTCAAGGCGCTCGTCCTCTCCGACACTCACCTGCCATCGCGGGCGCAACGGCTGCCCGAGCCGGTGCTGGCAGCGCTTGGAGAGGCCGACCTCATCCTCCACGCGGGAGACCTGGCGACGGCGGCGGTGCTCGACGAGCTTCGCCAGTACGCTCCGGTCACTTCGGTGTACGGGAACGTCGACGACGAGGAGGTACGCCGGACGCTTCCGCGCCGGACGATTGTCGACGTTGGCGCGTTTCGGGTGGGACTGGTCCACGGCCACGGCGCGACCGGCACGACCCTGGAACGCGCGACGGCTGCATTCGCCAACGACGCGGTCGACTGCGTCGTCTTTGGCCACAGCCACCGGCCACTTTGCGAGCGACGAAACGGCCGCCTCTTCCTTAACCCCGGCTCGCCAACCGACCTCCGCACCCAGCCGAAGCGCTCTTTCGCCTGGCTCTGCGCCGGCGATAGCCTCGACGCCGA
>JBOGTX010000255.1:0-1751 GCA_050695695.1 Chloroflexota bacterium | reverse complement strand
CTGGAACTCCTTCGAAGGCCCCTTGATCTACCTGAATACGATGACGAAGTACACCATTCCCGTCGGTCTCAACTTTTTCCTCACCGAGCATGGCTCGACGCCGTGGAACCAGATGATGGCGGCATCGGTGATGGCGATGATCCCGTGCCTGATCGTCTTCTTCTTCGCGCAACGTACGTTCATCCAGGGCACCGTGCTGACGGGCCTGAAAGGATAATCTGGAGGGACTCATGGCTACATTGGCGATCAACGGGGGAGAGGCGGTGCGAACGGCGCCGTTTCCTTCCTGGCCGATCTGGGACCAGCGCGAGCTCGATCAGGTCACCGAAGTCATCAAGAGCGGCAATTGGGGAGGCATCCCCGGCACGAAGCGCGAGGAATTCGCCACGACGTTCGCCCGGCTCCAGGGCGCCACGTACGGTGTCCCGGTGATGAACGGAACCGCGGCCCTCCAGGTGAGCTTGCGAGCGGTTGGAGTTGGCGCGGGCGACGAAGTGATCGTGTCGGCCCTGACCTGGGTCGCCACGCCCCAGGCCGCGCTCTACCTCGGCGCCGTGGCCGTGTTCTGCGACGTCGAACCGGATACCTTCAACCTCGACGTGGCCAGGCTCGAAGCGCTGATCACGCCTCGGACGAAAGCGATTATTCCGGTTCATCTGGGCGGACTGCCGGCTAACCTCGACGCGGTGCTCGAGATCGCGCGACGGTACCACCTGGCGGTGATCGAAGACTGCGCGCACGCCCACGGCGCGCGGTGGCGCGGGCGCGGGGTTGGGTCCTGGGGCGACCTCGGTGCGTTCAGCTTCCAGCAGAGTAAGGTGATCACCTCGGGCGAAGGGGGGTGCATCCTCACCAACGATCGACACCTCGCCGAATTATCCGCGTCGCTGATCAACTGTGGCCGGATTCGGAAAGACGACGCGACGCTGACCGCGCACCCCTTCGCCTACAACTTCCGGCTGACCGATCTTCAGGCGGCGGTCCTGGTTGCCCAACTGAGCCGATTGGAGGAGCTGACGGAGCGTCGGGCCGCGAACGCGCGGCTCCTCGATCTGCAGCTTGGCCAGATCGAAGGGCTGGCGCCGCTCCGTCGCGAGTCGGGCATCGACCGACCGGCGTACTACCTTTACCACTTTCGCTTCGATCCGGATCGGTTCGACGGACTGAGCCGCGACGACTTCCGCGCGGCGATGGAGGCGGAAGGGGTGCCGTGCGGGTCGGTCCGGTCTCAGCTCGTGTACAAGAACCCGCTGTTCGGCGCGAATCCGGTGCGCAGCGCGCCGTCGGTCATCCCCGGCCCGAATGGCCTGGTCGACTATTCAGAGACCTTCTGTCCGGTCGCCGAAGACGTAGCCGAGCGGACGGGCATCGATTTGGAGCAGTGCATCCTGCTGGGCACGGCCGACGACGTCGCGGACGTCGCGCGCTCCGCGCGAAAGATCCGCGAGCACACCCGCGAAGCGGTGGGGGCGGCCTTACGCGCGAGCCCCCGCGGACGGCGCTAAATCACTGCCGCGGTGGGCACCGTGGCGCGAGGAAGGAGATTTTCGATGACAACACTGGCAATTCGCGGTGGCGCGCCCGCTCGGACGCGGCCGTTTCCGTCCTGGCCCGATTACGACGAGCGCGAGGAGCAGGCTCTGCTGGCGGTGCTGAAGACGCGTCACTGGTCCAGCGCGCCGCTTTACTATCGGAACGATCCGGCGGCGTCGCAGGTCTACCGGTTCGAGCAAGAGTTCGCCGCCTACCAC
>JBOGTX010000254.1:0-2766 GCA_050695695.1 Chloroflexota bacterium | reverse complement strand
GCCCTCGGATCGGAAGTCCGAGAGGTGGCGGCGCTCCAGCAGCGAGACCAGCATGGCCGGCAGCGCGTTGTTCAACCGTTCGCCGATCGGATCGGTCGCGACCGGACGCGGCTCGCCCGCCCCGCGGTTAGTGAGATCCATCGTGTCCTCCGTCGCGCAGCCAGGGTGGAACGGACGGTGCCGTCGCGGCATCCTCGGCGGCGCCATCCGAGGGCACGGCCGAGCCGCGCGACGATTCGGCCTTCGTGACCGGCAACGCGGCTCGGTCGTCGGGAGGGTTTTCCCGTCCTTCTCCCGATGGGAGAAGGAGATTGGCGGACGGCTCGCTTAGCGATGGCCGATCGAGCGGGGCCAGAGTCGCGATCAGCGAAGGCCACCAGGCGGCGCCACGGGCCACGTCCTCGATCGGATCCTGGCTTTGCCAGGTGGGGGCAACGCGCCCCACCGCGCGGCGCGCGAAGGGCCAGGCGGCGCCGATGCCGCCGACCAGCGCCAGGTCGGGGCGGCGATCGGCGCCCAGCACGGAGACCGCCCGCCGAATCGCCTCCGGAATCCGTTGGTCGAGCTCCTGGGCGCCGGGCCAGGACTCGGCGTCGCGCGGGCTGACCTCGAGGCTCGCGAACATCTCGTCGTGGAACGGCCCGGACCAGGCGGTCGTCTGGTCGCGACTGGCCAGCGAGAGGCGGCGGCCGAAGGCGATCGCCGCGTCGCGCATCACCAGGTGGGAGCCCACGCCGAGCGGCTGATCGAGCCGCTCCTGGACCGCTTCGAGCGTCGCGGTCAGCCAGCCTTGAAAACCGGTTGGCACGATCGTGACCGCGTCGTCGGGGAAGTGGAGAGCCGGCCGCCCGTCGGCGTCGGTGCCGAGGCGCCCGGCCCCGACGAGCGTCGTGGTATCGCCGACGGCGACCACCGCGACGAGCCGATCGCGCGGCTCCTCCGTCGCTCCCTCGGCCAGCCAGCGCGCCAGAACCGCGTCGGTCGTCCGGATCACCCGAAGCGCGTCGAAACCGGCGTCGCGCCCGAAGCGCTCGATCGTCGGCCCGGCGGCGCTCCCCACCGACGGAATCGCGACGACGACCTGGTAGCCGTTACGCGGGATCGGCTTGACCCGACCAAGGTAGCCGGTGACCCGCCGGTACAGGCAGCGCCAGAAAACGGCGGCGCCCGGCTCGGCCAGCCACGGGCCCTCCGCGGACGAGCGCTCGTCGAGGCTCTCCCCGGCCAGCGCGGCCCGGCTACCCCAGCCGCCCTCGTCGACCGCGAGGTTTGGAATCAGCGAGCGAAGCCCGTCGCCAATCGAGCGAAGGTGGGCGCCGGCCTCGTTCTCCTCGCGCAGCCAGACGGCGGTGAGCGTTTGCTGGTAGTCGATTCCGATCGCGTTCATGGCCCGGCTTTCACGACGGTGGTGCCGGCCGCCCGATCGTGCCAGCCCTGACGGTTTGAATCGGAGGACGCGACGAAGAACCCGATGCCCGCGGTCAGGACGCACATGATGCCGCCGAGACAGCGCATCACGCCGTTCTCCAGGGTGAGCGGTCGCTGGTCGAGTCGCACCACTTTGATCCGCTGGGATTTCATGCCGAAGGTCTGCCCGGTCGTCGCGCCGAAGTAAATGAAGTACCCGCAGACGATCAATCCGATGAGCACGACGTCGAAGGCGTCGCGGCTGCCAAAGACCGCCTCGCCAATGAGCTCGACGATCAGCAGCACGACGACCCCGATGACGAACGACAGAATGTCGTCCAACTGGTCCTTCATGGAAACGCCGATGACGATCAAGACCACGACCACCACGAGCGGGGGAAAAATCCCGATGACTCCGATGATGTTGGCGATGGTGGACGGAACGGCGTCCAGGGTGAGGCCGACGATCTCGAGGACGACGAAGAGGCCAAGGAAAATCGCGCAGTCGATCAGGAAGGCCAGCGAGCGGCCGCCAATCGTCGCGAAGTCGAGCGCGGATTTGTCCTCGCGGACGGGCTTCGGAAGGATCTCCACCTTCGGCGTCGGGTCGCCATCTGGTGGCTTGGTGGATTGTTTGGTTGGATCAACCGTCGGCGCCTTCGCGTCCTGCTTCGGTGCCCGCGGGTCGGTGAGTGGCTCGCGCTCCGGCGCGCGGCGATCGAGCTTCTCGGTCGTCACCAGGGAGGTCGTCACCTTCGGGCTCAGCTCCGCCGTGGACTTCCCATTGACGGGCGGGTCCGGCGCGGTCGTCTGCTTTTCCGTGTCCCGCCCCGGCGCGTCCTTCGACCGGTCGGAGGCAACGCCGACCTGCCGCAGCAGCACGACCTCCTTGACGTCGCCGAGCAGCTCGCGCTCGATCGCCGCGGTGTCGCCCGAGCCGAGACCGAGCTCTTTGGCGCGCGCCCGGAGCCGATCGACGTCGTCGCGGGTCAAGCGTCGGTCGATCCAGGTCAGGGCGACGTCGCGCCGGTAATCGTCGCGCGCCGCGTCGGCGGCCGGGGCGAGGTCGCGGCCACCGACCACGACCGATGGATCGGCCGGTTTCGGTTGAGCTTCGACCCGGTCCGCGGTCTGGTCCGGCGCCGGGTCGGGCGCGGTGACCTCGGCCCGGGCAGGTGGGACCGCCTCGATCCAGTCCTGTCCGTCGTGATAATGCCAGACCCCGGATTCGCGCGACTTCGCCCACCAGCGTCCGGCGTCGTCCTGAACCATCATCTCTTTGAGCTGAACGTCGAACGCCTCGGCGCTCAGGCTGCCAGCGGCGTAGAGCTTCTTGAGCTGCAGGTAGCTCTGCTCGAC
>JBOGTX010000253.1:0-4961 GCA_050695695.1 Chloroflexota bacterium | reverse complement strand
GCGTTGACCGGCGGTCTCGTTGCCCGATTCATGGCATGCCTCGCCGTCACCCCTTCAAGCCGCTCATCGTGATCCCCTGGATGAAGACGCGCTGGGTCAGAAAGAAGAGGATGACCATGGGCAGGGTAAACAGCACCGATCCCGCCATGAGAATATTCCACTTCGCGCCGAGTCGACCGAGGTAGCCATCCATTCCCAGCGACAGTGTCCACAGTTTATCGTTATTCAGGTAGATCAGCGGGGAAAGGAAATCGGTATAGGTATTCATGAAGGAAAATAGCGCGACGGTCGCGAGCGCGGGAGTCGCGAGGGGCAGCACGACGCGCCAGAAGATGTCGAGCTCGCGCGCTCCGTCGACCCGGGCGGCGTCGGCGAGCTCCGGGGGGATCGTCAGGAAGAACTGCCGGAGCAGGAAGATGAAGAACGCGTTACCAAGGTAGGCCGGCAGGACCATCGGCCAGTAGGTGTTGAGCCAATGCAGCTTGGTAAAGATGACGAAGAGGGGGATCATCGTCACTTCGTACGGGAGCATCATCGTCGCCAGCACGATACGCGGTCCCCGGGCCGAGATAACCACCACCGGAATGTCGCGGAGGCTTTCGTCCTCGCGCAGCGCCCGAATCACCGCGTAGCCATCGGTGTTGGGCATCAGCAGGTCGAGCAGCACGGCGTCCGGGCGCGACCGCCGAATCAGGTCCAGACCGGCGACGCCATCGCCGGCTTCCTCGATCCGATACCGGCGAGACAGCGAGCGTAGCATCCGCACCAGCAGCGATCGCATCTCCGAGTCATCCTCGATCACCGCCAGGTTGCGCGTCGGCCGGGGCAGGCGTCGGACCGCCCGCGCGAGCTGCTCGCGGCTGACCGGCTTGGCCAGGTATTCGGTCGCCCCGAGGACCTTCGCGATCGCCTCGCGCGTTCGCAGCGCGTAGACGATCGTCGGCACCAGACGGACGTCCTCGTGCGTCCGCTGGTAGTCGTACCAGTCTTGCTGGGCCGCCGCCGAGGTCACGATCATCGCCCGGAGCTCGCCCCGCTTCGCCAGGTGGCTCGCCTCGCCAACCTGCCTCAGGTGGCGGACCCGATAATCGTCGAGATAACGCTGGAGCATCCGAACCGTCTCCCCCGATGGGTCCAGAATCGCGACGTTCCCGGCCAGCGGATCGGCGAGGCCGACCGGCGACGGTAAGCTCGAAAACGGCACCGCCGCGACGTTGTCGTGGAGCGGGAGGGCGAACGAGATCGTCGTCCCGCGATCGGGCTCGCTGTCTGCCCAGATCGTTCCCCCGTGCAGCTCGACGAAGCGCTTGCAGACCGCCAGGCCAAGCCCGCTGCCGATGTGGCCGCGGGACGGAGCCTGAAGCTGTCGAAACTCCTCGAAAAGGTGGGTGATGCCCTCGGCCGGAATGCCAACCCCGGTGTCGCGCACCGAGACGATCGCGTCGTGATCGGTCAGATGCGCCGAGATGACGACGCCGCCCTGGTGGGTAAAGCGCACCGCGTTATACAGCAGGTTGATCAACACCTGGCGAATCCGCACCGGGTCGGCGGGAAATCGGGGCAGCTTCGCCGGCATGTCGATCGACAGGGAGAGGCCGGCCTCGGCGTAGAGCGGCGCGACGTTGGACACCGCTTCCTCGGCCACTCGGGCCAGCGCGGTCGGCTCGCGGTGCAGCGCCATCCGGTGGGCGTCGATCTGACTGAGGTCAAGAATGTCGTCCACCAGGCTCGAGATATGACAGGCGTTGTGGAACACCGACTGAATGTCGCTTCGGTACGACTCCGGCAGCGGCTCGGTGTAGTAGGTTGCCCGTCGGGGCGACGCCATCATCTGGCTGAAGCCGATGATCAGGTTCACCGGCGTCCGCAGCTCGTGACCGACCGTCGCCGCGAACTCCGCCTTCATGCGCCGCGCCGCCTCGGCCGCCTCGCGCGCCTCGAAGAGCTCGCGGTTCACCCGCTCGAGCTGCTCGCAGGCCTCGGCCAGGCTCGTCGAGACCTCGGCCAGCTCGGCCTGGCGCTGGCGCGCCTCGGCGGTCCTTGCCTGGGCCAGGGCGTAGCTTCGCCAGGACCACTCGAGGGTCGTCTGGACCGGTCGCACCAGCAGCCAGGCGAGGACGAAGGTGGCCCAGACGAGCTGGAGCGACTGCTCCGCGACGGCGGGTGGCGTCACGCCGACGACCAGATCGGTGGTCGAGAAGATCGCGCCGGTTGCCAGCAGCGCCGCGCCGAGCCCGGCGCGCAACCCCCCCGCGCCGGTCGCCGCCAGCACGATCAGGAAGAAAAAGGTGGCGAGCGAGCTCCCCGGGTGCAGCAAGATGTCGCCGGACATTGTGAGGCACAGCCCGGCCACCATGATGGCCGTCGCCCAGCCTGGCCCCCGACGGAGCGCCCACCGGGTCAGCCCGGCGGTGATCGCCAGCCCGGCGAGCAGGGCCAGCGGATCCGACGGCGGCAAGGTCGGCGACGCGGGCAACGTCAGCACCGTCCCCATGACCACGAGGTAGCCGACGACGAGGATGGCGAGCACGAGCATCCGCACCGTCTCGACTCGAAGCTCGGTCACCCCGCTTTCGTCGTCAGATCTCGGATTCCGCGATCCAACTACCGTCTCGACGTTCGTCATCGCCGGTCCTCCATCCCGCGAGAAGAATAGCGGTGCCGCCGTGAATCAGATCGGTTGAGTGACGGTGAATCGCTCGACGCCGAACCGGTCGATCGGGATCGACGACCGGCCGGTGTCGATCAGCTCGGCGACGGCTCGGGCGGTCGCTGGCGCCATCAGGATCCCCATGGTCCAGTGGCCGGTGGCCCAGAAAAGGCCCGCCAGCTTGGGATCCGGTCCGATCAGCGGCTCGCCGTCCGGGGTCATCGGCCGGAGGCCAGCCCAGGCGTCGAGGAAGCGGGCCTGGCGCAACGCCGGCAGCATCCGAGCGACGCGTTCGAAGAGCGCGCTGATGCCGCCGGCGATGACGTCCTTGTCGAAGCCAACGTCCTCCCGGGTCGCGCCGACCAGGGTACGGCCGTCGGCGCGCGGCACGATGCCTCCGCCGGCTCCCTGAACGATGTGCTCGAAGAACACCGGGCGGGCGTCCACCGCCAGCATCTGCCCCTTGATCGGCCAGACCCGCTGCCTGGCCCGCGCGTCGATCGCGCCGGACCAGCTGCCGGCGCAGTTGACGACGATCGCGCCGTTCAGCGCTCCGGTCGGCGTTTCGACGCCGGTCACCCGATCGTGATCGACGACCAGGCCGGTGACCGGCCGATTCTCGAAGAGGTCGCCACCGGCGCGCCGGACGGCCCCGCCAAGGGCGTGGGTCAGGCGCGCGTTATCGACCAGAATGTGGTCCGGATAGTAAATCGCCGCCTGGACGTCCGGCGCGAGTGCGGGCTCGGCGACCCGCGCATCGGCGCCGTCGAGCCACTGAGCGCGAACGCCGGCCGGCGCTTGCAGGGGGAAGCCGCGCGCCAGCCGCGCCACTTCCTCGTCGGTGAAGGCAACCGCCAACTGGCCGGCCACCCGCAGCTCGAACGCCTGGCCAGTGGCAGCCTGGACCTCGGCGACGAAAGATGGGTACAGGTCGTGGCTGGCGCGCCAGAACTGGAACAGGTGGTCCGGGGTATCGGGGCTCGCCTTCGGGCAAAAGATACCCCCGGCCGCCGACGATGCCTCGCCGCCGACGTGGCCGCGTTCGAGCAGGGCCACCCGACGTCCGGTTTGCGCCAGTCGCCAGGCCACCGCGCAACCGATGATGCCACCCCCGATCACGATCGCGTCGTAGTCGTTCGCCACGTTCGGTCACTCCTCTCACCCACGTCAAAACTGATGAGATTCTACTCAACCCGGGAGCGCGCGGAGCCCCTCGGGAACGGCCTGGCCACGATTCGGCCAGCAATATTTCGTGAGCGGACAACCCGCGCCGGCGTCGACCGAACGCGCACGCTGGATTCCCGGGTGAACCCGCTCCCCTCCTTCGAGGACGCCGTGGCGGATCGCGTTGACGCACCATGCGCGATGTGCTAGATTGCGCGTGCCGGTTTTCGGAAGCGGTTTCGGATGCGCTTCCGGTCTCGGGTCCGAGGTGTGATGACGCTGAGCAACCGACCGACGATCGCCGACGTGGCGGCCCGGGCCCGGGTCTCGCGCACGTCGGTCTCGCGGGTGCTGAACGGTCGCGGCGAGCTGACCCGGGAAACGGTCCAGCGCGTCCTGACCGCGATCGACGATCTGGGCTACCGCCCGAACGAGGTCGCGCGCAGCTTGAGCTTCCAGCGCACCCGGACGATCGGGATGATCGTCTACGATATCTTGAACCCCGGCATGGCCGAGTGCGTCTACACCGCCCAGGAGGAGCTGGCCCGCCGCGACTACCGGGTCATTCTCACCTGCATGGGCGGCCACCTGGAGACCGGCCGGGCCTGTCTGAGCATGCTCGAGGACTGGCGGGTCGATGCCGTCATCACCGCGGCGCTGCTTGACCAGACCGGATCGGACGGCGGGCGCCCGCTCCCGTTCATTCCAAAGGATGGGGTGCAGTGCTACGACCCGTTGAACGGCCGGGTCTCGCTCGTCAAGTTCGACGAGGTCGCCGGGGGCTACCAGGCCGCCAGCCACCTGCTCGCGCTCGGCCACCGCCAGATCGGCATTGTCGCCGGACCGAGCTACTGGGGAGCGGTCGAAGAGCGGATCGACGGCTACGCTCGGGCGTTCGCCGACCGCGGGCTGGCGATCGAGCCGCTCAGCGTCGAAGACGCGCCGGAGTGGACGATCCCGGCCGGCTACGCCGCGACCCTCCGTCTGCTCGATCGCACGCCCGACCTGACGGCGATCTGGGCGCTCTACGACGTGTTGGCGATCGGGGTCGTGCGCGCGCTCCACGACCGTGGCAAGCGCATCCCGGAGGACGTGGCGGTGATCGGCTTCAACGACGAGGGGCTGGCGAGCTACACCAGTCCCCGGC
>JBOGTX010000252.1:0-4131 GCA_050695695.1 Chloroflexota bacterium | reverse complement strand
GACCGTGACCACGGTGGGTCGAGGTGATGTAGTCATCCGGGCGCAGCGCGGCACAGGCCCCCACCGCGTCGGCCTCCATGCCGATGTACGTATGGGTGGACCCGCGGATCACCCCTTCGCGAAACAGGTCGATGACTCGGGTCTCGAAGATGCGGATCGTCAACATCCGGTCGTACATCTCGAGCATCGACGTTCGGGCCAATGGTAAAACCTTGACCGCCATTCAAAAACCTCCCCTTCTACAAAGCGCCGTCATGCTGCAACAGGCCGATCGCCTGATCGAAGGCTTCGACGGTGCGCGCGACGTCGGCGTCCGAGTGGATCGCCGAGACGATCAACTGGCCGCCATTGCACTCCACGCCGCCCACCTGCAACGCCATGCGGAAGCGATGGGAGAACGCGCGGCCCTTCAGCTTCGTCTCCGAAAAGTTGAACGTGAGCAGCGATACTTCGCCGCCGGCCTCGCCCGCCACGCCGTGCCGCTTCAGCGACTCATTGAAGCCGGCGCGGAGCGTGTTGGCCGTCGCGGTGGCTTGCTTTTGAATCGCGCCATCGCGCACGACTTTCAAGCAGGCAACGCCCGCCGCGGCCGACAACGGGTTCGCGTTGTAGGTGCCCGGGTGGTTGATCCGCCCGAAGCGCATCCACTGCGGATCGTCGCGAAAATCGAGCAGCGACAGGATGTCGGCACGGCCACCAATCGCGCCGCCCGGCAGGCCGCCGGCCAGGATTTTCGCCATCGTGGTCAGGTCGGGCGTCACGCCAAAGTATTCTTGACAGCCGCCCGGCGCGTAGCGGAAACCGGTCACCACCTCGTCGAAGATGAGCACGACCCCGCGCTCGCGGGTCAGGTCACGCACCTGCTGGAGGTACTCGGTGCTGGCCCCGTTGCACAGCATGATCATGCCGGCAATGTCCGGATCCGCGTCGAGCGCGGCGCGGATCGCCGCGACGTCTTTGAAGGGCACCGCGACGATCGTCTCCCGCACCGCCTTCGGGATGCCCCGCGAGACCGGCTCGTCGTAGGGAGGAGCCATGGCAATCGTCGCGTAATCGTGCCAGCCGTGGAAGTGGCCCTGGATCTTGAGGATCTTGTCCTTACCGGTGAAGGCGCGCGCCAGGCGCATCGCCATCAGCGTCGCCTCGGTGCCCGAGCTGAAGAACTTCACCTTCTGGGCCGAGGGCACGATCTGCTGCACCAGCTCGCCCCACTCGATCTCCAGCTCGTGGCAGGCGCCGTAGTGAGTCCCTTTCTTCGCCTGTTCGACCGTTGCCTCTTCGACGGATGGGTAGTTGTGGCCAAGCAGCAACGCCCCGTGGCCCGACCAGTAATCGACGTATTCGTTGCCGTCGACGTCCCACTTGCGGGAACCCCTGGCGTGGGTCACGTAAATCGGGAACGGCTCCATGTAGCGGCTATCGTGGGTGACGCCGCTCGGGAAGACCTGCCGCGCGCGCTCCGCCAGCGCGGCAGACTTCGGTCGCCGTTCGGTCCATCGCTCCAGCAACGTCCCGGGTCGAACTTGCGCCATTGCTCCTCCCTCGCTATCGGAGTCAGGCATGCGGGGATGGACCAGGAAACCCGGTGGCGGTCTTCGCACGCCAACTCAGGACAAGCTTGCATCCCATCCGTTCGCGGGCGTTTCCCCAAGGATCCAACGCTCGAATCCCTTATGACTCCGTGGTCTTATGGTGCGCCATCACCCAGACGGAGTCAAGGGGCGCGCCCCGCGTCACCGGGCGCCGATCAGCGGCAAAAGCTCCGCCAGCCCGAACACGACGTCGTGGCCTCCCTCGGCCGGCTGGCTCGGTAACACCGTCGCCACGATCTCGTGCGATCGTTTGACCTTCTCGCGAATCGCCTCGGCGTGCCCGGCGCTCGCGGCCGGATACACCCACACCATCAGGTTCGCTCCCATATCATGGTAAAGGAACGGAACGTCGGCATCGATCTCCTGCCGGCATGCTGGACAACGAACCCGGTTGAACCGCCCATCGAGGATTCGCTCCTTGAGCGTCGGGTGCAGGGTGACGTTCGCGGACTTGAAGACCTCACCTTCGAAGGTCGCGCCGCAGGCGCAGGTGAACGACCGGCGGGTTGGCTTGCTCATCATGACTCCTTGTCGGATGGAATATTCTAGCGGCCGTGGCCATCCGCGGTCAAAGCGCGCGCTCCGATGCTCCGATACCCTCTATAATGGTCTCATGTCCCGATTGGCCCACGGCTTGATCGCGATCGCCCTGCTGGCGGGCTGCCGCGCGGTGGCGCCGCCGGCTCGGGCGACGACGGAGGCGACAGTGTCTTTCAGTCTCGAAAGCTCCGCGTTCGCGAACGGCGCGGCAATCCCCCGCCAGTACACCTGCGATGGCGCCGACCAGTCGCCACCGCTCCAGTGGTCCGGCCTGCCCGACCAGACGAGCAGCCTGGCCTTGATCGTCGAAGATCCCGACGCGCCGAAAGGAACGTTCGTCCACTGGGTGCTCTACGATCTGCCCCCTGACCCGCCCGAGCTCGCCGCCGGCGTGCCTCGCCAGGCGATTCTTCCGAACGGCGCCCGCCAGGGGCGAAACGACTTTCGGCGGGTCGGCTTTGGCGGGCCGTGCCCGCCGCGTGGTCCGGCCCACCACTACCACTTTCAGCTTTACGCCCTTGATGCCGCGCCCGACCTGACGCCCGGCGCCGCCGCCTCGGAGCTGCGCGCCGCGATGGCTGGCCACGTCCTCGGTCAGGCGGAGCTGATCGGGCTGTACGGCCGATAGGCGGTCGAGGCCACTTCAGAGCGGGTCACCCGGACCGGGCGCGTCGGCTGTACTATAATGTGCATAAAGAACGAAGTAGGATAAGTTCTACCATGGCTGCCCGAATTCTCGTCGTCGACGACGATCGGCGGATCACCGCGATGCTTCGGCGGACGCTGGCTTACGAGGGCTACGAGGTCGATCTCGCGACCGATGGCTCGAAGGGCCTGCTCGCGGCTCGCGACCGCTCACCCGATCTGGTGATTCTCGACGTCATGATGCCAGGGCTCGACGGTCTGGAAGTCTGTCGTCGGCTCCGGTCCGGCGGCGCGGTGCCGATCCTGATCCTCACCGCGCGTGACGAGGTGCCGGACCGGGTGGCCGGCCTCGACGCCGGCGCCGATGATTACCTGGTCAAGCCATTCGCCCTCGAAGAGCTCACCGCGCGGGTGCGCGCGCTGCTGCGTCGAAGCGACGGCTCGGGCGGCACCGTCCTCTCGTTCGGCGACCTGCGCCTGGATACCGCGCGCCGCGAGGCCGCGCGGGGCAGTCGGGCCATCGAGCTCACGACCAAAGAGTACGAGCTGCTCGCTCTCTTCCTTCGCCATCCCCGCCAGGTGCTGACGCGAGACCTGATCCTCGAGCACGTCTGGGGCTACGACTTCGGCGGCGATGGCAACGTTCTCGAGGTCTACGTCGGGTACCTGCGCAACAAGCTCGAGGAGGGGAGCGAGCCGCGTCTGATCCAGACGGTGCGAGGAGCCGGTTACGTGCTCCGGGAGGCAGGATAGGGTGTCGCTGCGCTTTCGCCTAACGTTGTGGTTTACCGCGATTCTGGCGATCGCGCTCGTCCTCTTCGCCGTTCTGGTTTATGTCCTGTTGTACCGCGAGCTCTACACTGACGTCGACGTGTCGGTTCAGAGCAAGGCCCACGACGCGGCGCTCAGCGTGCGCTATGAGAAGGGCGTGCTCACCGCCCCAACCCGAATCCACGTGCCCGAGAGCCAGTTTCGCGCACCTACCCTTTACACCGAGATTCGCAGCGTCGCCGGCGTCTACGTTTGGCGATCGGATACCCTACAGGGCAGCGATTTGCCACTGAGCGACGCGACGCTGGCCAGCGCGCGCGGCGGCGATCCGGTCCTCGAGACGGTGGTCCAGGCGGGCCAGGCGGTCCGCCTCTACACCGCGCCGATCCTGGTCAATGGGGTGCTGGTGGGCTACGTGCAGGTCGGCCGCAACCTTGCCGACATCGACGTCGCGTTGCAGCAGCTTCGGCTCTGGCTGCTCGTCAGCATCGCCTTCGCGCTGGCGGCGGCCGGCGGCGGGGGCTGGCTCCTCGCCCGGGCGGCGCTTCGCCCGATCGACCAGGTCGGCAACGCCGCCCGGGCG
>JBOGTX010000251.1:0-2918 GCA_050695695.1 Chloroflexota bacterium | reverse complement strand
GATCATCACCGACCAACACGTTCGACAGATCCGGGGCTTCGTCGCGGAGAAGTTCGGCCTGGATCCCGATGCCGTCCTGGTCCACGCCGTCCAGAACCACACCGGACCGGCGATCGGCCACTTCATGCTCCGCGACGAGGAGTACGCCATTCCGTCGGAATGGAGCTGGGTCCGGGGCGGCGACGATCGCTACGACCCGTACGCGCTGGAGCGGATCTTCCGGTGTCTCGAAGACGCCCACGCCAATCTTCGGCCGGTCCAGCTCGGCGCGAGCAGCGGGATCGAGGGGCGGGTCGCCTTCAATCGACGAATGGTGATGCGCAATGGCGCGGTCAGCATGCCCGGCGGCGGCAGCCGGATGGACCCGGCCAGCCGCTACCTCGAAGGTCCGATCGACCCGGAATTGGGGGTGGTCTGCCTGCGTGAGAACACCCTCCAATTTGCGGCCATGCTATTGAGCTATACCTGTCATCCGGTCAACGTCTTCCCACGGCCGATCATCTCGGCCGATTGGCCGGGCGCGCTCGCCTCCGAGCTGCGCCGGACCTACGGCGAGCAGTGCGTCCCACTGGTGCTCAACGGCGCCTGTGGAAACGTCAATCCCTGGGACCCCTACGATCCCGACTACCAGCGCGATCACCAGCGCATGGGCGCCATCCTCGCCGCGACGGCGCGCAAGGTCGTCGACACACTGGTCTTTTCGGATGACGTGGCGCTCGATTGGCGCTCGGAGCACCTCCAGTTACCACTGCGACGCCCCGATCCGTCCGAGCTCGCGGAATCCCGCGCGCTCTTGCAGGCGCATCCCTTGCCCCACTGGACCGACGAAGCGCATCGCCAGGTCGCGCCGGCCTGGGTCTACGCGAAGGCGCTAGACGAGCACCAGGCGCTGATCGAGCGCGCGACTGGCTGGGACTACGAGATCCAGGTTCTGCGGATCGGACCGGTCGCGCTGGTGGGGCTGCCGGGCGAGCCGTTCGTGGAGGGCGGTCTGCGAATCAAGCTCGCCTCGCCGACGTTTCCGACCTACATCGTCCACAATACCAACTACGCGGCCTACCTTCCCACCCGGGAAGCCTTCCAGCGCGGCGGCTACGAAACGAAAACCGGCCTGATCTCCAAGTTCGCGCCCGAGGCGCTCGACCTGGTCGTCGACGCCGCGGGCCGAATCCTGGGCGACCTCTTCGGCGCGGGACGTCACTAATGAAACACCCGAATTTTTGGCGGGCGGGCCGAGGAGACCTCTCTCCCGGCCTCTCCCCGGCGCGGGGAGAGGAGCTTGAACCGGTCAGCATGTCGCCCATGGGTCACTCCCGCTCTCTCCGCGCCGGGGAGAGCGGGACGGGGTGAGAGAGGTCTCCTCGACGCGCCGCGTATAATTCGGGATGCGTCATGCGAGCGAAGCCGTTTACGGCTTGGGCTCGTCCAGAATGGCCTGGCAGGCCTGCTGGACCTTTTGAATCCCGTCCTGGAGCGGGACTTCACCATAGAAGACGCCGTAGGCGACGTTCTCCCACTTGTCCTCGAGCTCCTGGTAGCGGAAGTTCCCCGGCTCCGGGAAAGGCCCCTTGTCGATCCCGTTGGCGATCCACTTCAGCGCGCGCCCCCAGACCGGGCTGATCTTCTCCGCCTCGGGCGAGCTCCACAGACTCTTGCGCGTGGGGGGCTGGCCCTGATTGGTGAATGACCAGAGTTGCTGGTCGTGCGCGGTGTTGTACGCCATAAGATCGTAGGCCTGCTCAGGGGCCTTGCTGCCGGACGCGATTGCCCAGTTCAGGACGAAGCTGTCGAAGCCACGCCGCCCCTGCGGGCCGGTCGGCCCGAGGATCGCCGTGAACTTGAACTTATCGCCGATCGTCTTCTTGGCGGCTATGATACCCTGCACGCCGTCGGCGTGCAGGGCGACCCGGCCCGCCGGGAACAGGCTGGCCTGCGTCTGGGCGCGGGGCGGGGCAACTTTGCTCTTGGTGCGAATCTCGGTCGCCCACTGCACCATGGGGACGGACTTCGGGTCCGAGAAAAGGAACTTCGTGGCATCATCCGACATGATTTGCGATCCGTTGCCCAGGAGGAGCGCTCCGAAGTCATAGTAGGTCCCGGAGGGGAAGTAGTCGGTGCCCCAGACCTGCTTGCTCGGATCGTTCAGTTGGATGGCCAGCTTGAGAAAGTCATCCTGGGTCCAGTCGTCGGTGGGTGGCGTCACGCCCTTGGCGCTCAGAAGCTCCTCGTTATAGAAGTAGATATTCTGATTGCCGGTGTTGACCTCGGAGGGCAACGCGTACAGCTTCCCATTGTAGGTTCCCGAGGTGATGGCGACCGGGATGAAATCAGCCAAACCCGGGTCTTTGGCCTTGACGTACGAATCGATCGGCTGGAACAGGCCCTTATAGATCGGGTAATCGATCCACTTGTTAGTGTTGAAGGTCAGATCCTGAAGTGTGTGGGTCGCGAACTCGGTGAGCTGCTTCTTCGGCATATCGGCGTAGTTGATGCTGTCGATCGTGAGCGCGACGTTGGGGTTCTTCGCGGCCCAGTCCTTGGCGAACTTGGTCATCCAGGTCCGGACCGGGTCGGTCCAAACCGCGACGCTCATGGCAATCTTACTCCCACTCGGCGCGGCCGCCGCGGCCGGGGCGGTCGTTGGCTGCGCGGCAGCCTGGGAACTGGTCGACGACGCGGCCGTCGGGGCGGCCTGAGACGTCGCCGCGGGCGCGGTCGTCGGCGCGGCCGAAGACGATGCTCCCCCTGACGGGCTTGACGATTGACACGCCTGCAGGAGCGGCGCCGCGAAGACGAGGAGCCCCGTCGCGGCGATCAAGTTCCGTCGGGAAACGGGTCGATCAAACATGAAAAGCCTCCTTCACACATCTCATGTCGAGCGTGGGCAAAGCTGGACCTGGTGAGCGACGCGCTCCGTG
>JBOGTX010000250.1:0-2087 GCA_050695695.1 Chloroflexota bacterium | reverse complement strand
GCATCAACCATTTCGAGTTATTCTCTCCGACAGACTGCTAGCGTTGCGTACCGCGAATCCCGTCGCTCAAGTCGACCGCTAAGCGTAGCGACGTCTCATAGACGTGATCGCGCTGGAAGAGCATCATCTCGTCGGCGAGCAGCGAGCTGAGATCGGGAGCCTCCGAGCGGGCGATCCGCCGCAACGTCGGCGCGCCAGACACGTCCGCCTCGGTCAAGACGTGCCCGGAGGAGTCCTCGCGCACCGCCAAGAACCGCGCGACTCGGCCCGCCCCGAGCGAGACCCGGGCCACCCCGTCCACGGCCTGACCGGGCATCGGTCGCAATGATGCGCGTACCATGCCGCCATCCGGACGCCGCAATCGGTCCGACGCCCCGCCCCCTGGCTGAACGGACGGAGACTCGTCAAGCCGCCAGCCGAGTTGTCGCGCCAGCCAGCTGACCAGGAGACAGGCCTGGGCCGGGCCCGCGCCACCCGGCGTGCCGTATTCGACCGTGACGTCGTCGAGGTGATAGAGGTACGGCCGGGCCGCTGGCGAGTCGAAGAACTGGGCGATCAGCTCGCGCCAGAGCGTCAGCCGCGCCCAGTTAAGATCGCTGGGCGCGCAGGGCTGGTGCCGGCGGCGTGCCAGGCGGTAGAGCTGGTCCATCGACGCGCCGAGCGCCCGGAAATCGGATGAATCGGTCACCAGTCGGTCCGCCAGGCTGGTGAGTCGATCGAGCAGCTCCGACCGCGCGGCCGAAAGGTCGCCAACCCACCAGAGGAACGACGGTAAGTCAGTCAACATCAACTGGTCGGTGAGCGACGGCAAGTAGCTGATGGCGGAGCCGCGGGCAGCGATGCTGACCTGCTCGCCGAAGACCACGCGTTCCTGATCGCTGCCGTTCGCGAAGCCAGTCGCGTGCCAGACGTTGATCTCCGGGCCGCCGGTCTTCAGATCGGGCAGCAGGATGATCGTCCGGGACGGGTGCTGCCGCGAGAGGTGCTGGATTGCCTGAAGCGCCCGGCGCGTCGCCGTCGGATCGACCACGCAGACGATCAGGCTCAAGACGCTCGCCCGCACGATCGGCTGGGTGTCGCCCTGCGCCAGACGGACCTGTTGCCAGGAGCGCGCCAGCGCCTCCTCGACGGCGTCAGCCGTGATGGCGCCCTCGAGCGGGATGCCGAGCTCGGTCGGTCGATCGACCGTCCCCCCGCTCACAGTCGTCGCCAGCGGTGGCCATCTTCTTCGACCAGGCCCTGCGCCGCCTCCGGCCCCCAGGTGCCAGCCGCGTAACCGGGAATCTCCGCCACGGACCGTTCGTGCCAGTTTTCGAGGATTGGCATGAGCAAGCGCCAGGCAGCTTCGACCTCGTCGCTGCGGGTGAAAAGCGTTGAATCGCCGAGCATGCAGTCGAGCAGTAACCGCTCGTAAGCTTCCGGCTGCTCGATGCCAAACGAGAGGCCATAGAGGAAATCCATGTTGATCGAGCGGATCTGGATCGTCGGTCCCGGCACCTTCGCCCCGGCCCGCAGCGCGATGCCCTCGTTCGGCTGAATCCGCAAAACCAGGACGTTCGGCTCAAGCCCCTCGGCCGCCTGACGAAAGAGGAGGTGCGGCGCGCGCTTGAACTGGATCGCGATCTCGCTCACCCGGCGCGGCAGTCGCTTGCCGGTCCGCAGGTAAAAAGGTGTGTCCGCCCAGCGCCAGTTGTCGATGAAGAGCTTCATCGCGACGAAGGTCTCGCACGACGAGCTCGGGTTCGCCCCTGGCTCCTCGCGATAGCCGGGAACGCTCTCCGCGCCGACCGAGCCCGGCCCGTACTGGCCGCGCACAACGTAGCTCGGCACGTCCGCCCGATGGATCGGGCGGATCGCGTGCAAGACCTTCACCTTCTCGCCCCGCACCGCGTCGGCGTCGAAGGCGACCGGCGGCTCCATCGCGACCAGCGAGAGAAGCTGCATCAAGTGGTTCTGCACCATGTCGCGCAGCGCCCCGGTCTCGTCGTAGTAGCGTGCCCGCCCCTCCATACCAATGCTCTCGCTCACCGTGATCTGGACGTTGTCGATGTAGCGGCGATCCCAGATCGGCTCGAAGATGCCGTTCG
>JBOGTX010000249.1:0-4674 GCA_050695695.1 Chloroflexota bacterium | reverse complement strand
GGGCTACACCCATCTGCAGCGGGCCCAGCCGGTGCTCCTGGCCCACCACTTGCTCGCCTATCAGGAGATGCTCGGGCGCGACGCCGCGCGGTTTCGCGACGCCTACGGTCGCCTGAACGTGCTGCCCCTGGGGGCGGGCGCGCTGGCCGGCGTTCCGTATCCAATCGACCGCGCCTACGTCGCCGAGCAGTTGGGCTTCGAGGGAATCACCCGCAACAGCCTTGACGCGGTGGGCGACCGAGACTTCGTGATCGAGTACCTGGCCGCCGCTTCCCTGACCATGGCCCACCTCTCGCGGCTGGCCGAAGAAGTGGTGCTCTGGACGACGAGCGAGTTCGGTTACCTGTCACTGGCCGACTCGTACACGACCGGCAGCAGCATCATGCCGCAGAAGAAGAATCCGGACGTGGCCGAGCTGGTGCGGGGGAAAGTCGGGAGGGTCTACGGCCACCTGACCCACCTGCTGGTCACGCTCAAGGGCCTTCCGCTGGCCTACAACCGTGACTTGCAGGAAGATAAAGAGGCGCTTTTCGATGCCATCGACACTCTTCTGCCGTCGCTCGCCCTGACCTCCGGCATGTTGCGCTCGGCGGAGGTGAACGCCGAGCGGCTCGCCGCCGCCGCGTCCGCCGGCTTCAGCCTCGCGACCGACGTCGCGGACTATCTGGTCGCCCGGGGCATCCCATTCCGCGAGGCGCACGCGATCGTCGGCAAGGTCGTCCAGCGCTGCCTTGCCACCAATCACACCCTGGAGAATCTGCCACTCGAAGAATACCGGGCCATCTCGCCGGTCTTCGACGAAGCCGTCCAGCGGATCGACGTCTGGACCTCGATCAACGCCCGCGACGTCCCGGGTGGCACCGCGCCAGGCCGGGTGCGCGCCGAGCTCGCGGCGGCCCGCGTCGCGACGGCCGATCTTCGATCCTGGGTAGCTGGCCGGCGCCAGAATCTTCCGCCCCAGGACTTTTGGGTAGTCCAAGTCTAGCGCATCCGAGCCCTTCAAAGGCTTGACGTGCCTGATTGCCACCCCATATAATGCCGACGCTTAAAGATTAGGCTTGAGCGCGCGCACGCGCGCGGGCACCCCGACGTGGCTGGAGTCTACCCGTCAGCGCGGATGGCGATGGCTGCTGCCGCGATCCTACGGGGGCCTCAGGATCCTGCTCCAACGACGGACGTGGGATGAGGCCCAGACGCTCGGTGGAGAGTCGTGAATTCAATCACCCCTTCCCCGCACCGGGCGCGACGGCGCTCCGAAGAGTCGTCAGTCGTCCTGGTTTCGAGCCGCCTGGCCGCGGTACCGCCGCGAGTTTTGGGCCATGCGGTCGTGGTCGTGTTGTGTCTGGCGGTGGCCTACGCCGGCCGCGCCAGCAATCTGGCCGGCTCCACCGGAAGCTGGTCAGTTCAACGCGCGATGTTTCAGCCGTCGGCATTCGCGTTCCCCGAAGCCTCTAGCCCGGATACGCTGGTTCGTCCACCTATGACTAACACCGCGGATGCATCTTCGCAACGCTTGCAGATCATGCACTACGATACCCAGCCCGGAGATACGGTCAACTCGCTCTCCAACAAGTTCGACATCAGCGAGAACACGATCCTCTGGGCGAACAGCCTCGCGCCGGACCAGCAATTGTCGCCCGGCCAGCAGGTGACGATCCTTCCGGTGTCGGGCGTTCTCTACACGGCGCGGAGTGGCGATAGCCTCGACGAGATCGCGCGTCGCTTCCAATCCGACGCCGGGTCGATCGCCGAGTTCAATCAGATCTCGGTGTCGGCCCCGATCGCCACCGGCGCGCAGCTCGTCATCCCCGGTGGTCGGATCGAAGACCTCACGCGTCCCGACCTCAGCTCGCGGTCGTTCACCCGACCGGACCGAACCGGCATGGGAAGCGCGGTCACCGAGAACCCGGCGCCGTCGCTGGCGAGCCCGAGTCAGCTGATCGCGCCCGGAAGCGACGCCGGCGCCACTGGCACCTCCGATCACATCCCCTTCAAAGCCCGCCGGCAAATCGCGGTGGTGAAGCCGCTGGCTCCGGTGGTCTATCACGTGGTCGACGGCGACACGCTTTCGTCGATCGCCCAGCACTTCGGGGTCTCGGAGGCAAGCATCGCCGCGGCAAGTGGCTTGCAAGGCAGCGAAGACGCGCTGTCGGTCAATCAGAAGCTGCTGATCCCGCCGGTCCCCGGCGTGCTCCACGTCGTTCAAACCGGCGATACTTTGCAAGCGATCGCCGATCGCTACGCCGCGGATCCGAACGCGATCGCCAGGGCCAACGGCCTGAAGGATCCGTTTACCCTCCAGGTCGGGCAGACGCTGGTCGTCCCGGGCGGGAAGGTGCCCGAGGTCGTCCCGGCGGCCCCGACCGCACCGCGGACCAGTTATACCGTGACCGAAGGCGATAGCGTGTCGAGCATCGCCAACGCGTTTGGCATCGACATGCAATCGATCATCCAGGCGAATGGCTTGAGTGATCCTTACATGCTGCAGCAGGGTCAAACGATCGTCATTCCTGGCGTCAATGCGGCCCCGAGCATCCCGGCCGCCGCTCCGCACACGACCTATACCGTGCAACAGGGTGACAGCCTTTCCCAAATCGCCGACTCCTTCGGCGTCGACTTGAACAAGCTCGTCGGGATGAACAGCTTGAGCGATCCGGCCAACCTGCAGCCGGGCCAGCAGATCATCATTCCGGGCGCTGGCCGCGTCGTCGTGCCGAGTCGCCCGGCCGCGGCTCCGGTCATCCCGGCGCCCGCGCCGCGGCCACGAGTTGTCGTGGCTCAGGCCGCGCCACCGCCCGCGCGTTCTTCGGGCAATGCCGGTTGGAGCGTGGTCGCGGTCGCCTCACGCTTCCTGGGCACGCCCTACGTCTGGGGAGGAACGTCCCCCGGCGGCTTCGATTGCTCGGGCCTGGTCTGGTACGCCTATCAGCACGCCGGCGTTCCAATTCCCCGTGACATGTGGGGGCAGCTTCAGAGTGGGAGCCGGGTCTCGCGAAGTAACCTGCGCCCCGGCGACATCGTCTTCTTCGGAGGCACCTACGAAGCGGGGCTCTCGCACGACGGGATCTACATTGGCGGTGGCCGGTTCGTCGACGCGGTGGACTACGGAATCGGCGTCGCCGTCAGCAACTTGAACGACGCCTACTGGTCCAGCCACTACTACGGCGCCACCCGTCCCTGGTAAGCGACGGTGCGCCTGTTCACCGTGGCCGAGGCGAACGCTCTGATTCCACGAATCGAGGAGCGGTTCGCCCGGCTGCGGACGATCCGTCAGGCGTCTCAGCCCGCCCAGGAAGCGCTTGCCCGCATCGAGCGGGGTAAGCG
The DNA here is from genome assembly GCA_050695695.1 of Chloroflexota bacterium. Taxonomy (GTDB): domain Bacteria; phylum Chloroflexota; class UBA6077; order FW602-bin22; family CADDYW01; genus JAJPKB01. The sequence goes on along the minus strand of JBOGTX010000249.1, from coordinate 1,350 downwards.
CTCGAACGGTGCCGATCACTCCCAGGAGATCCGCGAGCTCCGCAGCCACCTGGACACCGCGATCGACCAGATGAACGCCCTGCTGGCGGAGATTGGCGAGCTTGGCTGCGAGGTCAAGGACGTCGAGTCGGGCCTGGTCGACTTCCCCCACCAACGCGAAGGCCGCGTCGTCTACCTGTGCTGGAGGTCGGGCGAGGACCGGATTCGCTTCTGGCACGAGGTCTCGACGGGCTTCGCCGGTCGACAGCCACTCACCAGTGACGAGTAGCCCTTCGCTCGTTCTCGCGTCCACGTCGCCGCGCCGTCGCGAGCTGTTGGGTCGCCTCGGCCAGCCTTACACCGTCGTGCCGATCGACGTCGACGAGACGCCGCTCCCCGGCGAGCGGCCGGCCCAAACCGCGGAGCGACTGGCGCTGGCCAAGGCGCGCGCGGCGCGGGCGGCCCTACCCGCGGACGTCGAGGCAGTGATTGTCGGCGCGGATACCATCGTGGTTCACCACGGACACCCGCTGGGCAAGCCGGAAACCCCGGCCGAGGCCGTTGGCATGCTCCAACGCCTGCGGGGAGAAACGCATCGGGTGATCAGCGGGGTCGCCGTCCTCGACACGCGGACCGGAGCCGACCGGATCGCAACGGCGACGACCCGGGTCCACCTCCGCCCGCTGACCGACGCGGAGATCGCGGCGTACGTCGCCACCGGGGATCCGCTCGACAAAGCGGGCGCGTACGCGATTCAGAATCGGGAGTTCCAGCCGGTCGAATGGATCGAGGGGTGCTACAGCAACGTCGTCGGACTGCCACTCTGCACCCTGGCCACCGAGCTGATCGCGTTCGGCGTGGAGGTCGCGCCGGAATGGCAGGCGGGAAGTCGACGCTGCCAGTGCGCGAGGATCCTCTCGCAAGCCTGATGGAGTTAAGACGGACCGGTACCTACCGGTTGGTGGGAATTCAGTACCTGTTGAACTCGATGAGCCAGCGCATCAGCGAAGTGCGCCAACCGACCGGTTTGCTCACTTCGCGGTCGAGGCGCGCCTCGACGTCGACGTCGACCGCTAACCACGGACGCACCAGGCCGGTGGCCGGCCGCGAGCGCTGTACCGCCTGAACCGCCATCGCGGTTTCCTCCGGGGGCGAGCGCGGACCGATCCGCGCCTTCGCCGCTACTTCTCGATCGGCAAGCCGGCTTTCGCCCAGCCAACCGTGCCGCCTTCCAGATTGTAGATGTGCTCCATGCCAACCGCCGCGGCCATCTCGCAGGCCACCGCGCTGCGCTGCCCCATCGCGCACACGAACAGCACCGGTTCGGATCGCAAGTAGTCGCGCGGGCGCGCGAGAAAGGTGTTGAGCGGT
>JBOGTX010000248.1:0-5226 GCA_050695695.1 Chloroflexota bacterium | reverse complement strand
TCGTAGACGCGGTCGGTCAGGGCGATCGCGCGTCGCAGGATCGCCAGCTCGTCGGTATCCTTGAGCGCGCGCAGCCCCTCGATCAGTCCGTCGATCGGCTTCAGCGCTCGACCGACCCCGATCCCTTCGCTCAGCTTTTCGACGACGGCGTGGCTTACCCAGGCGCTTTCGAAGCCAATCGTCGCCCCCGGTAGCTTCATGAGCAGCTCGATCGTCCCCGGCAACGGCCGCGACTCCGATTTAACCGCCTCGAGGTGGCGGAGCGTCCCCGACACCCCCTCGAAGAAAAGAAAGCTCGTCACGAAGTAGCCGGCCGTCGGCGTCAAGACGACCCAGGCCGCGGCGGCCGAGGCGGACTCGTCGGCGTTGGCGAAGCCCGACAGATACTCTCGGTTGGCCGGCTGGCTGACCAGCAGCACGTCGATGCCCTGCTCGGCCATCGACGCACGCGCCGCGTCGATCCTCCGCTGAAAGTTCACGCTCTCTTCCTTTCCAATCGCCCGAAGGGCCACCGCCCTATCGACCCGCCGCGACGGCTACTCCCTCACCGGGCAGCGACTCTCGCGAGACTGTCACGCCGCACTGGTGGCACTTCGCCTCGTTACGCGCCGCTTCGACCATCAACCCCCCGCACTTCGGGCAAGGAGTCGGCAACGGACGCTGCCAGAGCGCGAACTCGCAGGCGGGGTAGCGCGAGCAGCTAAAGAATAGTCGCCCCCGGCGGGTTCGCTTCTCCACCAGCTCGCCCTCGTGGCAGCTCGGACATTTCACCCCGACCTTGACGACGAACGACTTGGTGTTGCGGCAGGTTGGATAATTACCGCAAGCGATGAACTTTCCGAAGCGTCCGAACTTGATCACCATCGGATGGCCACACTTGTCGCACAGCTCGCCGGCCGGTTCCGGCGCGATCGACACCGATGGCATCTGCTCGTCGGCCTGCCGGAGCGTCTCCTCGAACGGGCCATAAAACGCCGCCAGCACCCCAACCCAGGGGGCCCCCTCGTTCGCGATCTCGTCGAGCTTCTCCTCCATGTCGGCGGTGAAGCTGACGTCGATCACGTCCGGAAAATGCTCGGCCAGCAAGTCGGTCACCAGCTTCCCAAGCTCGGTCGGTCGAAGCTGCTTGGCGCTTCGCTCGACGTAGCCGCGATCCTGGATCGTCGAGAGCGTCGGCGCGTAGGTGCTCGGCCGCCCGACGCCGTTTTCCTCGAGCGTCTTCACCAGCGTCGCGTCGGTGTAGCGCGGTGGCGGTTGGGTGAAGTGTTGCTCCGGCGTCACTTCGCCGGCCTTCAGCGCCTCGTCCACCTCCAGGTTGGGAAGCGGGCGTTGCTTTTCATCGTCTTCGTCCCCGTCGTCGTGGCCCTCGGTGTAGACCACGGTATACCCCTTGAACTTGACCGTCGAGCCGGTCGCCCGCAAGAGATATGGCCGAACCCGCGCCGTTGGCCCGGCGACCACGTCCACCGTCACGCTGTCGTACACCGCGCTCGCCATCTGACTCGCCAGCATGCGCTGCCAGATCAACCGGTACAGCCGCAGCTGGTCGTGCCCGAGCTCGCCCTTGATCGCGTCCGGCGCTCGCTCGATCGACGTCGGTCGGATCGCCTCGTGCGCCTCTTGCGCGCCCTTCGCCCGCGTCTTGTAGACGTTGGGGGACTCGGGAACGTACTCCGGGCCATAGACCCGCTTGATGTAGTCGAGCGCCTCGGACTGCGCCGACGCCGCGACGTTGGTCGAGTCGGTGCGCATGTAGGTGATCAGTCCGACGTTGCCTTCACCCTTCAGGCTCACCCCCTCGTACAACTGTTGCGCGACGGCCATCGTCCGTTTCGCGCTGAAGCCGAGCTTCCGCGATGCTTCCTGTTGCAGCGTGCTCGTCGTGAAGGGCGCGGACGGATGACGCGACACGTCTCGCTGGCGCACGTCACTCACGACGAACGATGACGACTTCAGCCCATCGACGATCTGGCGGGCCGCCGCTTCGTCGTTCAGCTCCGGCTTGTGGCCGTCGATCTGGGCGAGTTTGGCGACAAACGGCCGGGCCTTGACCCGGCCGCTTTGCTTCAGCTTCGAGAGCTCGACGTCGATCGTCCAGTATTCCCGCGCGACGAAGCTCTCGATCTCGCGCTCGCGGTCGACGATCAAACGGACTGCGACCGACTGGACGCGGCCGGCCGACAGGCCGCGCTTGCTGATCTTGCGGCGAAGCAGCGGGCTCAAGCTGTATCCAACCAGACGATCGAGAATCCGGCGTGCCTGCTGAGCCTCGACCAGCCGCATGTTGATCGCGCGGGGCGCCGCGAACGCCCGTCGGATCGCCTCGCGGGTAATCTCGTGGAACTCGACCCGGTGGACGTGAGTCGAGTCTTTGAGGTTCAAAGCCTCGGCCAGGTGCCAGGAAATCGCTTCACCCTCCCGGTCCGGGTCGGTCGCCAGATAGACGTCGTCGACCTCACGCGCCTGGCTCCGCAGCTTCTTGACGACGTCCTTCTTCTTCTCCGGAATCACGTAGCGCGGCGTGAACTCGTGTTCGACGTCGACTCCCAGGCGATTGGCCGGCAGGTCTCGGATGTGGCCGACCGATGCCTCGACGACGTAATTCCGCCCCAAAAATCGTCCGACCGTCCGCGCTTTGGTCGGAGATTCGACAATGACCAGTTTTTTTGCCATAAGGTACAGTGTTGCCTTTCTCGACGGTCAGCGGCGGGTCATCACGTAACTCATGCCGCCAACGTGCCGCGCCATCCCCTTGAGCTCGAGTAGCGCCAGGGCGCTGCTCACCATCGCGACCGGTAGATTCAACTGACGCACGATCTCGTCGATGTGCGCCGGCTCGCCGGTTAGGACCTCAAGGAGCGAGCGCTCGATAGGATCCTCGGGCGCCAGCGCCCGAAATTCAAGTTGCTGACCGACGGTGTGAACGTCCAGCTCGTCGAGGACGTCGTCGGCGTTCTGGACGAGCTTCGCGCCCTGTTGAATCAGTCGATTCGTCCCAATGCAGGCCGCCGCCAGAATACTGCCAGGCACGGCAAGCACGTCACGTCCCTGTTCCAACGCGAAATTCGCGGTGATCAGCGCGCCGCTCGTCTCGCCGGCCTCGACCACCAGCGTCAAGCGGGTCATGCCGCTGATAATCCGATTTCGGGCCGGGAAGTTTCCCGCCTCGGGCGGCGCTCCGAACGGGTATTCCGAAACGATCGCGCCGCTCTCGGCAATCTCGCCCGCCAGCGATCGATGTTCCGGAGGGTACACCAGGTCTACTCCCGACGCCACCACCGCGATCGTTCGCCCTCCCGCGTCGAGCGCCGCCCGATGGGCGATCGCGTCGATGCCGCGCGCCAGGCCGCTCACGATCGTGACTCCTCGCCCCGCCACCTCGCGCGTTAACTGCTCGCAAACCTGCCTCCCGTACGGGGTCGCGCGTCGCGTTCCCACGACCGCGATCGCGAGCTCGTCGGCGTTCCGTAGCGACCCGCGCAGATAGAGGAGCGGTGGAGCATCGACCACGTGCTTGAGCAGCGTGGGATAGGAATCGTCCTCGAGGGTGACGAGGACTACCCCGGCTCGCTCGATCCGACCCATCTCGCGGTCGAGATCGATCCGAGACCGCCGGGAAACCAGCGACTCGAGCGTCCTGGCGTCGAGACCGGCTTGAGCCAATTCGCGCGGCTCTGCCCGCCACGCCGCTTCGGCGGTACCGAAACGACCGAGCAGCCGACGAAACCGGGCCGGCCCGATTCCGGACACGAGATTGAAGCCGAGCCAGTACGGAATGTCACTCATCAAACCAGCGGCGGATGGTTGTCCGCTGTCACTATTTTACCACAGGTGCGGCCGACAGCCATTAGAGATCCGCGTTGTCGAGCTGGAAGGCCTCGTGCAACGCCTGGACCGCGTCGGACACCCTGGCCGCGTCGATCAAGCAGGTGATCCGAATCTCCGAGGTGGTGATCATCTCGATATTGACGTTTCGATCGGCCAGCGCGCGAAACATGCGCGCCGCGTAGCCCGGCGCGTGCTGCATCCCGGTTCCGACCACCGAGACCTTTGCCAGGTCGGTGCTGCTGACGATCTCGGTCGCGCGCAGCTCACCCGACAGGGGCTGAACCAGCCGGAGTGTCCGACTGAGGTCGCCGCGCGCGACGGTGAACGACAGGTCGGTCGTCCCCTGGCTGCTCGCGTTTTGGACGATGACGTCGACGCTGATGTTCGCGTCGGCAAGCGGTCGAAAGAGCGACGCGGCGACGCCCGGACGATCGGGCACGCCAACCACCGTTACCTTGGCAACGTCGGTATCGTGCGCGATGCCGCGCACCTTGTTGCGAACTTCCATCGCGGTCTCCCCATGAATCAACGTGCCCGGGTTCTGATTGAAGCTGGAACGGACGACGATCGGAACCCCGTAGACGCTTCCGAGCTCGACCGCGCGTGGGTGAATGACCCTCGCCCCCTGTTGGGCCAGCTCGAGCATTTCTTCGTACGAGATTTCCGTCAGCTTCCGCGCCCGGGGCTCGATCCGCGGATCCGCCGTGTAGACGCCATCCACATCGGTGTAGATCTCGCACCGGTCCGCGCGGAGAATCGCCGCCATCGCGACTGCTGTCGTATCCGAGCCACCGCGGCCAAGCGTCGTCACGTCGAACTCCTCGGTGATTCCCTGGAATCCCGCCACGACGATGATACGGCCGGCGGCGAGCTCGCGGTGAATCCGCGACGGATCGACCGCGACGATTCGCGCCCGCCGATAGCTAGAATCCGTCCTGATCCCCGCCTGCGCGCCGGTGAGCGAGATCGCCTCGTGCCCCATGTGGCGCAGGGCCATCGCCATCAACGTGCACGAGATCGTCTCGCCGGTCGATAACAGCAGGTCGAGCTCACGATCGTCCGGCTCCTCCGCGAGCTGTTGGGCCAGGTCGATCAGGTCGTCAGTCGTGTCTCCCATCGCCGAGACCACGACGACGATCGGCCGTCCCGACTCTCGGCTGGCGACGATCCGCTCGGCGACGGCCCGAATGCGCTCCGCGCTCGCCAGCGAGCTTCCACCATACTTTTGGACCAGGATTTCCATCGGCCGTTTTCCTCTCCCCTCTTGACGGCCACGTATTGTATCACAGCTCTCACGCCTGAAACGGCAAGAACCGGCGAGGAAAGAGAGGAGCGAAGATAAGTCGGAACGAGGAAAACTCCTTCTTGCAATCGCCAGGCTGCCTCTGCTATAGTCAT
>JBOGTX010000247.1:0-2360 GCA_050695695.1 Chloroflexota bacterium | reverse complement strand
TGCCGCAGCCGCTCTCGCCGACCAGCGAAAGGGTCTCCCCTTTCTGGATCGCGAAGCTCACGTCGTCGACCGCGCGGACCTGACCGATCACCCGGCGCAGGAAGCCGCGCCGAATTGGGAAGAACTTCCGCAGGTGCGTGACCTCGAGCAAGGCTTGCCCGTTCGAGTCGTTCACTTACTCCGCGCCTTCCGATCGCTGATACAGGAAACAGCTGACCTCGTGTTTCTCGCCGACCCGGCGCAACTCCGGCTCGTTCTGGTCGCAGACTCCGCGCAGGTAGGAAGGACAGCGCGGGTGAAATGGGCATCCGGCCGGCCGGTTGCTGGGGTGGGGAATCGACCCGCTGATCGTGGGAAGCTTCTCGCGGGCCGGGGCGTCCAGGCTTGGAATGGACCGCAGCAGTGCCTGGGTGTAGGGGTGCTTCGCGTCGTAGAAGATCGCGTCGACCGGGCCCTTCTCGACCACCCGGCCCAGGTACATCACGACCACGTCGTCGGCCATCTCGGCGACGACGCCAAGGTTGTGGGTGATCAGCACGATCGCCATGTGGTGCTGCTGCTGGAGGTCGCGCAGCAGATCGAGAATCTGGGCCTGGGTCGTGACGTCGAGGGCGGTCGTCGGCTCGTCGGCGATCAAGAGCCGCGGATCGCAGGCGAGCGCCATCGCAATCATCGCCCGCTGACGGAGCCCGCCGCTGAACTGGTAGGGATAGGCGTCGACCCGCTGCTCCGGCCGAGGAATGCCCACTCGCCGCAACAGCTCGATCACCCGGTCCCGCGCCTCGCGCCGACTGATCGCGCGATGGAGGAGCAGGACTTCGCCGATCTGGTCGCCGACAGTGTGAACCGGGCTGAACGAGGTCATCGGCTCCTGGAAGATCAAGGCGATCTCGGCGCCCCGAATGCCCCGAATCTCCGGTCCGTTGCTCGCCAGGCGCGCCAGGTCGACGACGTCCTTTCGACCATTCATCGGCTCGCGGCGCCAGAGAATCTCGCCGCCGACGACCCTCCCCGGCCGCTCGACGATCTGGAGGATCGACCGCGCGGTGACGCTCTTGCCGCAGCCGCTCTCGCCGACGATTCCCAGCGTCTCCCCCGCCTTCACGTCGAAGCTGGCCCCGTCGACCGCCTTGACCGTGCCCTCTTCCGAGAAAAAGTAGGTCTTCAGATCGCGCACCGAGAGAATCGGCGACGCTCCGTTCTCCACGCCCACCTTCTCAGACGCCATAAGGATCCGCCGCGTCACGCAGGCCGTCGCCGACGAAGTTGAAGGCAAGCACCGCGAGGATCACCGGGATCGCCGGGATCAGCAGCCACGGCGAGAGCGCGACCGACTGAACGTTCTGGGCGTCTTCCAGCATCACGCCCCAGCTGATCGCCGGCGGACGCAGGCCAAGGCCGAGGAAGCTCAGCGAGGTCTCGCTGATGATCATGGCCGGCAGCGCCAGCGTCGTCGCGGCGATGATGTGGCTGAGGAACGATGGCACCATGTGGACGAAGATGATCCGCAGCCGACTGCACCCGACGAGCTCCGCGGCGGTGACGAAATCCTCTTCGCGTAGCGAGAGGAAGCGCCCCCGGACCACCCGGGCGAGCTCGGTCCAGGCGAGCAGCGAGATGATGATCGTGATCGCGAAGTACACCTGAGTGATGCTCCAGGTCTTCGGCATTGCCGCCGCCAGGCCCATCCAGAGCGGGATCGTCGGGATCGAGCGCAGGATCTCGATGATCCGCTGGATCACGACGTCGACGGCGCCGCCCAGGTAGCCAGATGCCCCCCCGAGGGTGACACCAAGCAAAAGACTCATCGTCACGCCGATCAGACCGATGCTCAGCGAGGTACGGGTCGCGTAGATCAGCCGGGAAAAGACGTCCCGTCCCTGAACGTCGGTTCCCAACAGAAACAGCGTGTCCTCGGCGCGGTTGCCCTGGACGCCGATCAGGTGGATGTTGGTCGGAATCAGCCCGAACAGGTCATACCGGAAACCGGGCGCGAACAGTCGCAGCGGAATCCTCCGCTGGTAGTCGATCTTGTAGACGAGCTGAAAGGTGCTCGGATCCCTCGCCCCCTTCAAGCCATAGACGAACGGGTCCCACTTGCCGATGTAGAAAAGGTAGATCGGCTGCGGCGGAATCAGCGCGCGATTGGCCTGGGAGTCGTTCGGGTTGGAATAGGCGACGACGTCGGCAAAGACCACGACGAGGTAGAACAGGATGATCACCACCGCGCCGATCATCGCCAGGGCGTGCTTCCGAAAGCGCCACCAGGTCAGTTGCCATTGCGAGGCGACCGAGATTCGCTCGTCGACAGCGTCCGGAAAAGGAACCGGCGCCGCGACTGCCTGGGCCATCGCTTACTC
>JBOGTX010000246.1:0-2447 GCA_050695695.1 Chloroflexota bacterium | reverse complement strand
AGACGGTCTGGTACTACCGGGGCGTGGTCAACGCCGAGCCGCGGCGCCTCGGGTTACTCAAAGACTTCTTCCAGGTTCTGCTCCAGGCGGTTGGCCGCGTTCCGAACGCCGCGCTCGTCGCCTCCTTGATCGCTTCTCAGGTCGAGGCCAGCGACCACACCGGTACCGAGTGCTTGCGGGCCCTCGAGGACGTCTTCCGTCGGCTGGAAGAGGTCACCGAGCCGGTCGGGCGGGGCGACGTGGCCGAGGTGCTGCGCCGCCGCATGTTCGAGTCGGTCGTCGGCGAATCCGAGCGACGGCCGGTGATCGACGCGGTGCTCGCCCGCATGCAGCGTCTCCCCCTGCGCGACAGCCAGAAAGACCAGTACGCCTACGATCGTCTCTTGACGACCTATCCGTTTCATCCCGACCTGCTCGACGTGCTCTACCAGAAATGGACTCAACTGCCGGGCTTTCACCGGACCCGGGGCGCCCTGCGGCTGATGGCGCGGGCGCTGGGCGAGCAGGAGGGGGTCGATCCCTCGCCCTTGATTGGCCCCCACGCGCTGCTGAGCCGAAGCGAGGTGCTCTCGCCCGCGCTGGGCGAGCTGATCAACGCCTCGGAAGACCAGCAGGTCTGGACGCCGATCCTGGGCGGCGAGCTGGAGAAGGCGCGCGACGTGCAACGTGGCTTTCCGAGCTTGAAGCAGCGCGAGGTCGAGCAGGCCGTGGTCGCGACGTTCCTGCACTCCCAGCCGACCGGACAGAAGGCCGATCCACCGGAGCTTTACGCCCTGCTGGCCCATCCCGAGGTCGATCCGGCGGCCCTCGGCGAAGGCCTCAAGAAGTGGCGCGAGATCTCCTGGTTCCTGTCCGAAGATCCCGACGCCTGGCAGCTTGGGACGAATCCCAATCTCACCCACATGCACGTTCGGGCCACGGAGCGCTTGTCCGAGGCGGCGGTCGATGAAGAGCTCCGGGCGCGCATTCAGGGCGCCCGCGAGCTTGCCGTGGCCGACGACGGGGTGCGGGTCCACCGCTTGCCCCAGAGTCCGGGCGACATTGGCGATTCGGTCGACCTGCGCTACGTCGTGCTCGGCCCCGAATGCGCGGTCGAGCCGGGGAAGCCGGTGCCGGCGAACGTGGAAAACTACTTCGACCTGATCACCGGACCGGAAAACCGTCGGACCTACCGCAACAGTATCATCGCCCTTGCCCCGGATCTTGCCCGGCTCGCTGGCTTGCGCGAGCGAGTCCGGCGGTACCTTGGCTGGCGAGCGGTCGAGACCGGCGAAGAGCAGCGACTGCTCTCGGATTCGCAGCGCAAGGAGCTGGGCCGTCGGAAGCTGGAGGCGCAGAACGGCCTGCCGGACGCGGTCCGTGCCACCTACAGCGTCGTGCTCGCGGTCGACGACCGTGGGCGGGTCGAGGCGAAGGCGCTCCCCTCCGGGCTGGATGCGCCGTTCGGGCGGATCAAGGCCCTCCTCGTCGAGAGCGAACGGCTGCTGACCGACACGCTCGATCCGGAGCTGCTCTTGCCGGGGAGCTATCTCGAGCTCTGGGGCTCGCGAGAGACGTCCAGGCGCGCGCGAGACCTGATCGGCGCGTTCGCCCAGTTCCCGCGACTTCCCCGACTGCTCCGCCCCCGCGCGCTGCTCGACACCCTGGTCCGCGGTGTCCGCGAGGGACAGATCGTGCTCCGCCTGCGCCGACCTGACGGCTCGGCCCAAACCTGGTGGCGGGTCGAGCCCGACGCTGAGACGTTGGCCCGGCCGGAGCTGGAAGTCGTTCCCGCGGGGTCGGCGGAGCTGGCGGATCTTTCGCCCGAGCTGATCGCGCCCGGGAAACTCGTTGGGCTATGGCAGGTCGAGGCGGATCCGCTTCGTCCTGGAAACCTGCGTGCCTACTTCGACGGCCAGCGTGCGCCGCGACTGGCCAGCGACGAGGTTCTCTGGGATGCCATCCGCCAGGCCGTGCGGCGCGGATTGGTCATGGCGCGGGACACTCGAGCCAGCTACCTGCGTGAAGACCTGCCATCGGGGTTCGCTGGCGATGATCTTCAACTGCTTCCGCCACCGCCGCCGGTGCGTGGCGAGGAGATCCGCCCCGATGCTCTACCGGAAGCGTGGTCGGACGGAACGAGCACCGCCGCGACGATCTGGGAGAGCCTGACCCGTCGTCGAGGCTACCCGGTTCCGTGGGCGCTGGTCCGCGATTCCCTCACCGAAGCGCTTTCGACCCGTTCGGTCGAGCTGGCGCCCGGTAGCGATCCCTGGCCCGCGGTGGCGACCGAGGCCTCCGCGATCCGGTTCCGGCTTCCCACCCGACCTCAGCCGCCAGCGGACGTGCCGTACGTCGATCCAAAGGAGCTGGTCGACGATCGTCTCCAGGGCCTCTGGACCGGTGGCACGACGACTCTGCTGGCGATCAAGGAAGCGATCGAAGCAGATCGCGGCGCCGCGCTCGAC
>JBOGTX010000245.1:0-3428 GCA_050695695.1 Chloroflexota bacterium | reverse complement strand
GAGTTAGGAGGGCACGGCAGCGCGATCGTCGGAGCGACCCGGGTCGCGGGAAGCGGGGCGGATTTGGCCACTGGAGCTGCGGTTGGCGGGCCGGCCGATGTGGTTGGGCCTGGACTCGCTGGCGATGGACTGGCCGCGGCGGCGTGAGCTGTCCCCTGAGCGGTTGGCGGTTCGGTACGGGTCGTCACTGACGTCGCGCTGGCGCTCGCGTGCGCGGTCCGAGACGCCGATGGGGTTGCCGAGCTCACCGCCGCGGAGGGCGCCGATGGGACTGGCGAGGCGGACGTGGCTGACGGATTGGCGGCATGCGCCGAAGGGCTGGCGGCGACCGTCGCGCTCCCCGCGGTGACCGTGGGGCTTGGTTGAGCCGAAGGGCTGGCGCGCGGGCTCGGGTCGGGCGCGGAAGCCTGGGCCGCTTGCCGGCCCGGGAGCGCGGGCGTCTCGCCCGCTCGGGGCGTCTGGGTGCTGGCGAGCGAGCTGCTCGCGCTCCCGGAAGACTCCCCGCGATTTTGCGTGATACCCGTCGGGCTGGCCGCTCCGGTCGTTGGGCCCGCCGTCGCGGCCGAAGCGACGGTGTGCTGGCCGGTCGAATTCGTGGACACCGCCGAGACCGCGTTGGCGACGCCCTTCATCAATGCGCTGGCCCCGTGCTGGGCCGGGGCGGGATCGCTCGTGCTGGCTGCCGAGGCGCCGGCGCCACTGGCTGGAGCCTCGCCGCCGCTTGACGCCGGGGCGAGGCTCGCCGGTCGTGCCGCCGTCATCGGCGCTGACGTGGCCGAGCCGCCCGTCCGGGCAACCGCCCCGCCTGACCCGTCGGCGAGCGTGCCGGTCATCGATAAGGGTGAAAGGACGAGTGCCAGGGCGGTCGCCAGCGCCACGATCGAGCGAGCGGCGGCGCGGGTCGTCGGCGAGCGGCCGCCGCGGATGAGCTTCCCGAGAGTGAGGCCGCGCTGATCGGTACAACCCGACGTGACGCCGCCCTGCGCTGGTCGTTGGTTCATCGCGCCCCCTCGCGCTCGTTCTTCTGGTCGAGGCCCTTCTCGACGCTCAATTTCCCGACCCGATGGTGACGCGGGTCGCACCATCCTGGGACACGATCCGCGCGGAGATGGTCCCGCCGGACCCCGAACCCACGCTCAGATTCGTGCTTTGTTGTCCGTTCGCAACGCCGCCGGAGCCCGGCGACACCGCGATGGTCAGGTCGGCACAACCGTCCGATCGGCTAACCAGGGTGGCGCGGTAGCTCCGTCCCGCGATGAGCTGCTCGATTGCTCGCTCGGTCGCGGCATCGGAGGCGCCACAGAGGCGAAAGGTCTGCCGCGGTGCCGATTGAATGGCGGATGGCGTCGCCGGAGTGGCGTTCTCGCCTTCGCCGGTCGGCGCCACCGGGGCTGGCGTCGGTGACGAGTCACAGGTCGTGATCGTGATTCCTCCGGCACGACCGCCAAAGGCTGAGGCCCAGGGATCGGCGCCGGTGCCCACGTCTTCGGCCTGGGCGGCCGGTGGCTCGCGCCAGACCGAGGTGATGCCGCCATCGTGGATCGCCTGGGTCCAACTGACCGGAGCGAGGATCCAGATGGCGAGGCTGGCGACCGCGACGGCCCAGCCAGTTCCGCTCTTCATCATCAATGACCTCCTGGATCTCGCGTTGTGGGAACCGTGCCTCCCGGATTTCTCCGGCGTCACGAGGAGGCCGGCCCGCGTGAGAAGCCGGCCTCCTTTCGATCGCGGGTGGAAGATTGTGATCCACCCGCGTGGCGGGTTCAGCACCTGACAACGGGCGAGATGACGCCCGTTCGCCTCATGCCTACCTGGTCGCGGTCTGGCTGTTGGACTGGTCTGCCGTTTCCGTCGACCACTGGCCCGACTTTGCCTTTTGCCAGTTGCTCTGGCTCAGGGTTCCATTCAGAGCCGGATTGTTGTTCAGGTTCTGAACGATCGAGGGCATCGCACTTTGCGAGACGGTCGCGGAGGCGGTCGAGACCGGGCTACCGCTGTTGGTCGCCGCTCCCGACGACGCCGAGGTGTCACCCGACGTGTTGGCGGTCACCGAGAGCGTATTGCCGGAGACGCCGCCCGCGACGATGGCGCTGCTGGAGTTATAACCGGTGTTGCCACCCAGGGCCGTCGATCCGGCCGTTCCGCCGTTCGCCGCGCCGGTGGTATTGGTCGCGCCGTTGCCGCCGGACGAGCCGCCGTTACCAGACGAGGCGCTCGCGTTCGAGCTATTGGCCGAGCTCACCCACGGAGAGGAGCTGGCGTCTCCTCCATTGCCACCGTTGGCCTTCGACCACGAGCTGCAGTTTCCAGTGCCACCAAGGTGGGTCGGGGTGCCCGTCGTGCAGCTCGCTGAGTTGCTGGCGTCGCCACCGTCGCCGCCTTCTGTGTCGCCACTGGCGTACGTCGGATTCCAGGCGGTCTGGGCCTTCGCCTTGGCGATCGAGTCGCCACCATCGCCGGTCTCCTGGTCGTTGCTCAGGCCGGTGTTACCACCGTTGGCATACGCCGGACCGGACGAGGTGTTGGCGTTGCCGGTGGTGATCCCCGAGGTCGCGTCGCCATTCGCATCCGCCGAGGACGACTGCGAGGAGCTGATGCCGACCCAGGTCTCGTTGCCGTAGGCCATCGCGTCACCGGATTTCGCGACGTTCAGCGCCTTGCTCGACACGTCGGGGTTCGACCAATTGCTGGCCGGCGCCGACGCCCAGGCCGACTGACTGGTGGGAGCCGATTGGGAAAGACTTCCCGTCTGGGTGGAGGTGTTGCCGTTGCTCGCCGATTGGTCGGCCGATTGATCCGCGTCGTTCTTGGCGAGCTGGATTGCCAGTTGATTGTTGTTGAAAGAACGCTGGAGAGTGATTCCCGTCCCGGTCCCATGGATGGGATCGGCCAGCGCGGTGGCGGGCAGGAGCAGCGAAAGGCCCAACGCCGCTGCCGAGATTCCCGTGACCGCCACGCGCGAGATTCTGCCGTAGTGTTTCGCCATGCTCTTTCTTCTCCCAAAAGGATGGGTCGTCAACCGAGGAAGCGCGAGTTTCGACGGGGGTGGTTGGGTTGGGTGGCCCACGGGCGAACCCGGAGGCAGCGGATGACCAGCACGCCTTCAGGCGCCGAAACCTCGACAGCATCGTCGTCTCCAGGTCCGCGTTTCCGAGGGGATCAGCGTCGGGACGAGTCCGCGTCCCAAGCTCATCCAAACTGGCCGCGATTCACGTGAAGGGCATCTCGCCCCCAGCGCGCCAGTGGATTCCAGGATACGGGGGAAAGTCGGTCCTGAGTATCGCCCTGCGCGGACAATTCCGTCGCCCGTGTTTCCGACAGATTCGTCAACGCGCGGAGATGGCCGGGGGGCAGATCTGGGTGACGGGCGATGCTCGTGGGGTGGCAGAAAGGGTGACGGGGCCTCACCCCCCGCCCCTCTCCATCGG
>JBOGTX010000244.1:0-3355 GCA_050695695.1 Chloroflexota bacterium | reverse complement strand
CCGCGAGATCGAGCCATTTCCACGTGGAGAACTTGAGGCAGCCATAATAGAAGTTGAACCCATCAACGTACACGTTCGTACGCACCCGCCCCTCCGAGCACCTAGCCTGCCAACCCAAGCCTAGGCGCTCTGAGGAGCATATCGCGCCTGTCGTGATAAATCAATCGTTTTTTAACGGCCGCGACGTCCCTCCCCATTGACGACGACGGCGTTATTATGGTATCCTCCCCATCGTCTGTTAGGGAGGTACCGCAAATGATGGCTTCGCAATCGCATCCTCAGCCCGCGGCCGTGCGTGTTCGCAGCCCTAACTACCCTGTTATCGCTTTGGCAGAAGCCATCCAGAAGGTGCGCGCTATCTACGATCAAGAGCACATCCACCCTGCTGATCGGAAGGTGCTTGCAAAGGTGTTGGGCTACGCAAGCTTGAATGGTGCATCCGTTGGCGTGATTTCGGCACTGGCTAAGTATGGCCTAATGGAGGGGGCAGGCGACTCTCACCGGGTGAGTGAAGACGCGCGGACTCTCATTGTGCAACGCAGGGGCGACCCAGAGTACTCGGAGGCTATTCGACGCACAGCCTTCCAACCGTCCCTTTTTCGCGAGTTGCACGAGCATTACGGGGGCAGCCTTCCCAGCGATCACAACCTGCGGGTTTATCTCCAGAAGAAAGGCTTCAACCCCAAGTCTCTCGACAGTGTTGTTCGCGTCTATCGTGATACACTAGAGTTTGTCGAGTCGGAAACCGAGGGCAACAGTTTGCCCGAGATTTGTCTTAAGGCGCGATCTCAAACTGTAGATATGCACGCCACCGCCAGCGGTCAGTTCGCGGAGACCGGCGACACGAGGGCCGACGTGCCGTCGAAAGTAATTGAGCTGCCGCTTTCTGAAGTGAGCAATGTTCGTATCGTTTTCACCGGGCGAGTTACCCAGGACGACATCGCCCACATCATAGCCGTTCTGAACCTGAATAAGCGCGCATACCCTAAAGCGGGAGACGATCCATTAAGGCAGCACTCGTCAGCGGCCGAAGAGCCACTCGAGCCTGCGGAGGGTTAGTCGTCGCCAGAATAGGGCGGCCTCGAGGCAATGACCTTGCTACCCCTCCAACCACCCGCCCCCAAGAGCAACAGTCATCAACCCAATAGCTTGCATGCTCCGCGGCCGTCATGCTCGGATCTCAGGCGACGTCTCTTGCCGTTTCTCCTTGCCCGGTATACCATGGGCCACGATGGCTAGCAACTCTGACCTGACCTGGGATGCCCGGTCGGCCGCCCTCGGGATTCTCCGCGAAAACCGCGTGGCGGTCATCGCGACCGCCGCCGGCTCCCAACCCTGGGCGTCGAGCGTCTACTACGCCGACGATGGCTTCGTGCTCTACGTCAACACTCCGAATAGCACGACGATGCTGCGCAACCTGCTCGAAAATCCACGGGTAAGCTACGCGATCGACTAGCGCAAGCCGACGTTCTTTTTGCAGGCGATTGGCCGCGCCTCGGTCGTGGGCGACGCCGAGGAGTTTCAACACGCCCGCGCGCTTCTGGCCGCGAAGGTGCCGGAGGCCCACGTCGGCGGATCGGGCTATACCCTGCTGAAAATCGTGAGCGAGATCGTCTACGTCTCGGATTTCCGCCAGGGCTACCGGCCGCGCGCCGAGGTGATTGTCTGAGAATCGCGACCACCTGACCTGTGCCGAAAAGGCAATTTCGCTCACCGCGGCGAACCGGAGGAAGCGTTTGGACCACGAATGAAGCGAAAGCCGAGATCTGGTCGCCGACGCTTTTCGTGAATTTTCGCGTCGTTTCGCGCCCTTCGTGATCCAACGCCCTTTGCGGTAGGAGCAGAAAATGACCGGCGACCCGATCCCGTCCACCGATGCCATACCAATCGTCTTTTTGGTCGGTGCCGACCGGTACGCGACGACCGCCGGCCCCCGGCAGATCATCCACGAGGCGCTCGATCGGGCGCTGCCGGCCGCGATTCGCAACAATCATCGGCTGGTCTTTCGCGCGCCAAACGGCGACGAGCTTTTCGCCGACGTCTTCGTGGGCGACGTATTGCGAATCTACGGGAAGGTCGAAGTCGTGGTGAACGCGACCACGATCGAGCCGCCGAAAGCTGACGAGCCGCGTCGATTCGTCAACTTTGGCTTCGATCACCTGGCGATTGCCGTCGCCGATCGCGCCTCGGCCCGCGACTTCTTCCACGTGGCACTCGGCATGCAGATCGTGCGGGACGACCCGCACCAGACCGTCCTGACGACCGGCCACACCGCGCTGTTCATGTTCGACGCAAAGCCGGGCATTCCATTGTCCGACCCGGATCCATCGCGCTGGCACCACCTCGGCTTCGTCGTCGACGACCTCGAAGCGGCCCTCTGGCAGATCCAGCGTTACGGCCAGGGCGTTGCCTCGGACTTCACCCTGCTGGAGCGCGACGAGCGCTGGAGCCTCTATCTGCACTACCAGAACGGGCCGGTCCGTCTGATGATCCAGATCTCCGAGATCAAGCCCGAAGCGCGGGGATTCGAAGATCCCCACCGCTTTGCCGATCACCTCTACGATTACGGCAAGGGCCCGTATGGCGGCGCGGCGAAGTTCTCCGGGGCCTGAGGCTCCGGGCGGTTTGTCCGCGCCGCCAGTGCGTCGGCTACCACCTGGACGCGTGGGTGGAGACGGAGGGCTGACGCCGGAAACGCTGGATCGATCGGCCCGTCGAGCAGGCGTCGGAGAACGTCGGCCTTGGCCGCGCCGGTCGCGAGGAGAACGACCTGGCGGGCGCCCAGGATCGTGGCGATGCCAACGGTGATCGCCTTCGTGGGAACCTCCCCGTCCGGGAACGACCAGCGGTTCGCGACCCGGGTCTCGGCGGTCACCTCGACCACGTGGGTCCGTGAATCGAACGGCGTGTCGGGCTCGTTGAAGCCGATGTGTCCGTTGCGGCCAATCCCAAGAATTGCCAGGTCGATTCCACCGGCCTCGTGAATCCGACGCTCGTAGCGCGCGCACTCGGCGGTGAGATCGGGGGCCAGGCCATCCGGAATCGCGCGGCGTGTCGGCGCGAGATTGACCCGCGAGAACAGGTGCTCGTTCATGAACCGCGCGTAGCTTCCCGGCGCGTTCCCGGTCACCCCAACCCATTCATCAAGGTTGAAGGCGCGCGCCGCCCGGAAATCGATCCGACCGGCGCGATAACGCTCCGCCAGCTCGTCATAGAGTCGGAGCGGTGTTCGCCCGGTCGGCAGAGCGAGCGAAGCGTCTGGGCGGACGCGGATCAGGTCTTCGAGCAGGTCGGCAACGACCTGGGCGGCTCCCGATGGATCCTCGGCGATCGAGAGCGCGGGGTTGAGCATGGC
>JBOGTX010000243.1:0-3873 GCA_050695695.1 Chloroflexota bacterium | reverse complement strand
ACGACGAACCGCGAGGTGAATGCCCCGAGCTGCTGAAAGGCGTTCACCTTGCTGGTGCCGAGCAGCCCCTGCAGAAATCCGGCTAAGAGATCGCTCATGCTGATCGACCGTACCGCGTGTCAGGTGGCTCAGTGAAAGAGGGCGCCGACCGACACGCCTTGATGGATTCGGTGAATCGCCTCCGCGAACAGAGGGGCGACCGAGAGCACGGTGATCTTTGGCAAGTGCTTCTCCGGCGGAAGCGGGACCGTGTCGGTCATCACCACCTCGCGGATCGGAGCATCGCGGAGTCGCTCGATCGACGGGCCGGAGAGAACCCCGTGCGTGCAGGCCGCGTAAATCTCCTGGACGCCCGCCTGCTCCAACACCTGGGTGGCGCCGATGACCGAGCCGGCGGTGTCGATCTCGTCGTCGAAGATAATTGCCCGACGTCCGGCGACGTCGCCGATGACGTTGAGCACCTCGCTGGCACCCGCGTTGGCTACCCGTCGCTTCTCGATCACCGCCAGGCTCGCGCCGATTCGCTCGCCAAAATTCCTCGCTTTCTTCGCGGCGCCCAGGTCCGGCGCCACCACCACCCAGTCGCCCAGGTTCTTCTCCTCGAAGTGGCGACTCAACAACCCGAGCGCCGACAGCTCGTCGACCGGGATGTCGAAGAAGCCTTGGATCTGGCCGGCGTGCAGGTTCATCGTCAGCACGCGGTTCGCCCCGGCGACGCTAATGATGTCCGCCAGGAGCCGCGCGGTGATCGGAACCCGCGGCTGGTCCTTTTTGTCGGTCCGACCATAGGCGAAGTAGGGAATGACCGCGGTGATTCGGCCAGCCGAGGCGCGCTTCAACGCGTCGATCATGATCAGCAGCTCGAGAATGCTGGTGTTGACTGGCGACGTGAACGATTGAATGACGTACACGTCACGCTCGCGAACGGTGTCGTCGATTTTCACGAAAATGTTCTCGTTGCTGAACTGGAAAACCTCGGCCTTACCAAGTGGAACGCTCAGCTCGAGACTGATCGCCGCGGCGAGGAGAGGATTGGCATTACCGGTAAAGACGCTAAGCTGTGTGTACACGCTGTCGCACCGCGTCAAGAAGTAAGCTTCGTTCCCGCGTCTCAGGCGGGACGCCGCGTCATTATAGCACGGATATGCCCACGTCCCCCGCCGGGCGCAAAGGCGCGGTGAGATCGTCAATGTCCCTCGTCGGTCCAGGTGGCGAAGCCATGGTCGGTCCAGAGGTCCAACGTCGTCGGCGTTTCCTTCGAGCCCGACGCGATCGACACCTCGAAAACGGTGTGAGCCGATGGTAGGCCAACCGACCGCCAGGTCGCACCGCCATCGTCGCTGCGGAGCAGACCCTTTTCGGATCCGACGTAGAGTCGCCCGGCGTGGAACGGATCGGCCAGCAGCGCCTTGAAACCGTAGAACGGCGCGTCCGCGCTTTGCCACCGGTCGAGCGCGGCTTTGCCCACCGTCGTCCAGGACGATTCACCCGGACGCAGGCGGATCAGCGCGGCCGAGCCACTGGCGTAATCGGGAGATATGTCGGTCAAGGCGATGATTGTCCCATCGGGCTCCGCCGTGAGGAGCGGGGTCCAGCGGTAGAAGCGCCCGGGGGTAAGCCCGGACTTCGGCTCAGCCCACGTCTTTCCGGCGTCGACCGACCGGAAGATGCCGTAATCGCTAACGGCGTAGACCGTGTTCGAGTCACGGGGATCCGCGATCAGGCCAGTCATGCCCTCGTGGTTGCACGGGCAGCGCCGGGTTTGGAGCGCGGGGGGAAAGTCGCCGCCGTAAACCTCGCGCCAGGTCTGGCCCGCGTCGTCGGTTCGATAGAGACCGGCCGGCTCCGACGGAACGGTGGCGTGCCAGACGTACAGAACGTTGCCGGAGGGATCCGCTACTGTCCAGGCGTAGACCGCGTCGAAGAGCGCTTTCCAGGACGTTCCGCCGTCCTGACTCCCGTACAGCACCCGATCGGCCACCGCGAACACGCGATTGGCGCCGGTCGCCTGGACCGCGACGTCGCGGTCCAGGATCGTGTCGGGGTCCAGATCACCGGGCACCGAGTGCGCGCGATCCAGGTTTTCCGCGGCTGGCAACGGCAGCGAGCGCCAGGTCCGTCCTTGGTCGTCGGATCGGTAGAGCGCGTTCGAGACGAGCAAGGCGTACAGCGTCGCCGACCGCTCCGGACTCACCGCGATCGACACCGCGGCCGACGGCAGGGCGCCGGCCGGCGTGGAACTGTCGTCAGGGGAGGCGACCGGCGTCGCCAGGGACACCGTTCCGACGACCGGGCGTGGCGTGCCAACGCGCGCGATCGACGGACTCGGCAGTAACCGCTGCATGGCGGCATCGAGGCCAGGCGCGTTCCACCAGTCGCGCGATCGCGGCTCTTCCACGTTTGGACTTCCCCCGCCCGGCCAGTAAATCAGCGACACCTTCGTGCCATCTTTGAAGAGCAGGTGAACGAGGTAGGTTTGGGCGTCGACCTGGCTCTCGAGCGTGGCATCGTGACGCACGAACCGCGCGGCGATCAGGGCATCACGCATCGGCTCGATCGCCGACTGATCTTTGACGGTCTTCGATGAGGTTTGCCGAAAGTCGGTGACGGTGACCTGGGCGACGTTGGCGAGTCGACCGCCCAGCAGTCCGCCCTGGCCCGGCCCGGGGGTCCCGGGCGCGGCAGTCGCGCCCAACGCCGCCAGGAGTGGACGGCTGATTCCCGACGGCGCGCCCGAGATCGTCTGGCGGGCGCGGTCGATCCGCGGCTTCGTGAGCAGCAGGGCAAACCCCAACCCGATGACGATCAGGACGATCGCCGCGGTCACCGCGAGGCTCAGAGCGCGCCGAGCCAGGACCAGCGATGGTCGGAGCCAGCGCCCACGACCCAGTCGGCCAAGCACGGTGCCGTCGATGCCGCTGAGGTACGGGCGCATCGCGTCGGGCGGATCCGACCAACCCGCGACGATCGAGTCGACCCGGCGGAGGTCATGCAGCAGCGCTCGGCACGAGCCGCACGCCTCGAGATGCGCGTCGACGCGTCGACGACCGTCCGAGCTCAGCTCGTTGTCGAGGTAGCCAGGAAGCAGCTCCTCGATCGGTCCGCACTCCATCACCCGTTTTCCTCGCCGGCCCGCAGGGCGCGGGCGAGCGCCAACCTGGCGCGATAGCTTCGCGTCTTCGCCGTGCCCGGGGAGACGCCCAACATAACGCCAATCTCCTCGTAGGTGAATCCCTGACGCGCCCAGAGGAGAAAACACGCCGCCTGGTCGCGGGGCAGCGTTTTCAGCGCGGCACTCAGCTCGGCTCGATCGGCGACGCGCTCGGCGAGGCCGCTTTCGGTCCCCACGTCGTCGACCGGATCCAGTGGCAGCCACTGAATCAGGCGCTTGTGCCGATGATGCGACAGCGCGGCATTCGTCGCGATGGTGAAGAGCCACGCCTTGAGGTTGAGCCCGGGTCCGGTCTGGCCAATCGCGCGGTAGGCGCGCAAAAATACGTCCTGGGTCAGGTCCGAGGCCACCTCGCCATCCTGGACCATTCGGTAGAGATAACCGGCGATGCGTTGCTGATAGCGATGGTAGATCGTCTCGAAGGCCAGGGAATCGCCACGCTGGGCGCGCTCGACAACGCACGCCTCGTCAGGGAGCGGGTCCCCTGTCCCCACCCATTACTCCTTCGCTCTGTACAACGTGCGGCGTCGTGAGAAAGTCACCGGGAGGGCTTCAGTGTAATTGGTGGAGGCGGTCACGGCAACCCATGGCCTGGCGGATCGGCCGCCGCGGGAGGAAAGAGCTCGGCCACCGTGCAGCGAAAGCCCGGGAGAACAGGATCCAAATCCAGCGCGTCGGCTTCGTGGCGAATGACCGCGCCG
>JBOGTX010000242.1:0-6686 GCA_050695695.1 Chloroflexota bacterium | reverse complement strand
ATCGTGACCCCGAGCGCGGGTCCGACGGCGAGCCGGACCAGATCGGCCGCGATCGTGGCGGGGTCGAGCCTCTGGGGACTGGCCAGCTTTTTCGGAGGCGCCGGGGATCCCTCACCCCCTACCCCCTCTCCCAGTGCGCGGGAGAGGGGTCTTGGGACTATCACCGCCCTTGAGTCCCTTCCCCCGCGCCTGGGGGAAGGGGTAGGGGATGACGGAATCCCGGTTCCAGCGGCTCCATCTCTCGTTGCGCTCACTTGAACAGCTCCGGGTGAATCACCTTCGCTAACGCTTCGAGCCCGTCCGCCAGTCGGGGGCCGGGGCGGGTGAGCAGGTCGGCGTCGATCGGGTAGATCTTCCCGTCCCGCACCGCCGAAATCTGGCTCCAGCCCTGGCGGGCCTTCACCATGGCCGGGGTCTGGGCGTTGTAGGGAGAGGTCGCGTCGGCGAGGAGGATGATCTGCGGATCGCGCGCGACGATCTGCTCCGCGCTTACCTGAGCGTCCGGTGCCTTCACGTCGGCGAAGACGTTGGTGCCGCCAGCCATCGGCACGAGGTCGCCGTAGAAGCCACCGGATCCGGCGACGAAGGGCCTGGTCGGGTCGGACGCGTCGAGCTCGTAGAGCACCCGTGGCTTCGGCGCGTCTCGGGTCTTGGCGACGACGGCGTCGGCGCGGGCACGCATCTGATCGGTGATCCGGGTCGCCCTTGCCTCGGTGCCGGTGACCTGCCCCAGCAGGTCGATGTCCTTGAGCGTGCCGGCAAAGGACTGGGGGAAGACCTTCAGAACCGGAATGTGGCGCGCGTCCATCTGCTGGATGAAGTCGTTTCCTTCGACCAGCACGACGACCAGATCCGGGCGTAAGGCGACGATCTGTTCGACGTTCGGCTTGGGATAGGTGTCGAGCTTAGCCTTGGGCTTGTTTTCCGCGGGATAGGTCGAGTAGGTGTCGGTCATCGCCACCTCGTCGCCCAGGCCGAGCGCGTAAAGGGTCTCGGTGTGGCCGGGCGAGAGCGAGATGATGCGACGCGGCGGTCGATCGAACGTCACTCTCCGTCCGGCATCGTCGGTGACGGTGAGCGGAAAGCCAGCGGGGGTGGCCGAGGCACTGGCCGACGCGGTCGGAGTATCCGACACCGCGGTTGGCGAAGGTGGCGCCGCGGTCGGTGACACGGTCGGCGCCAGGGTTGGCGCGGCGGTCGGAGCGGACCCGACCGCCGATGGCGTCGAGCTGGCCGTTGGCGATCCGGGCACCGCGGTCGGCGCGCAGCCGGCGAGCAGCGCCAGAACGAGGAAAACTGCCAGGAAGGGTCGCAAGAGCGATTGGCGCACGAAGCACCTCCTCGGGTGATTGAGCACGCGAGCCGCGAACCCGAGGTGGGGAGATCAAGAAAAAACCTCTTGCCCTGCGAGAAGGACAAGAGGACGAACAACATGTCCGTTCAGCCTGCGCCCTTTCTCTCGAAGGTCCACGGCGGCCGGCGAAGGCAGGTAATCGGACTCGTGGCAGCGCGGCCACTCACCGTTGCGGGACAGCGCCGGTCTTGCACCGGACTTCCCCTGTCTCCTCGCCTTGACTATTCACTTCACGCGACGCTCGGACCAGCGAGCGCTCGTGTCAGGAGGATCATACCGGATGCCGCCCTGGCTGTCAATGCTCGAACCAGGCGAGCATGACCGAATTGCCGCGGCGTCGCTGACGGCCGCCCGCTGTCTGGCCTGGCGCGTCGACAGCGGGTATGACGACAGTCTACAATAGCGCGATTTCAGAGCGAATGGCGCTACCTTGACGAGCGAAAGCAATTGGGAGGAAGACCCTCGTGGAGCATTCACCCTTCGACCTGTCGGGGCGGGTTGCCCTGGTCATGGGGGCGGGCAAGAACATGGGCCGGGCCAGCGCGATTGCCATGGCCGAGGCCGGCGCGGATCTGCTAATTGGCGACGTCGACCTCGAGAGCCTCGAGCAGACTGCGCACGAGGTTGGCCGGCTCGGCCGTCGCGTCGTGCCGGTGACCTGCGACGTCTACGATCACGACCAGATCCGCGCGGCATTCGCGCGGCTGGACCGCGAGTTCGGACGGATCGACGTCCTGGCGAACATCCCGGGCAGCAACCACCTCGGGCACCCGGAAGATCTCACAGTTGAGGACTTTGAGGAGACCTTGCGCCGGGTTCTGGTCTGGAAGTTTTGCTCCTCGCTGGAAGGGGGCCGGCGGATGCTCCGCGCCGGCAAGGGCAGCATTATCAACATGGCGTCGCTGGGTGGGATGAACGCGCTTGGGCGCGGCAATTTTGCCTACAGCGTGGCGATGGGCGGCGTCGTCCAGATGACCCGCGAGCTGAGCACCGAGTGGGCCGGACGGGGAGTCCGGGTGAACGCGATCGCCCCGGCCCAGGTGACCAACCCGGCGTTCGAGCAACGGATGGATGCCACGCCGGGGCTGCGCGAGACCTTTCTGCGGGGCATTCCGATCGGCCGCCTGGGCGTACCCGACGACATCAAAGGCGTCGCCCTCTTCCTGGCGTCGGATGCCTCCGGGTTCACGACCGGCGCGGTCATCCCGCTCGACGGCGGAAACCTGGCCATGAACGCGGGCGGCACGCATGGATACCGCCCGGCGGACGCGCCGTGAGGGTTGCCCGGCGATCATTGGACGCCGAGGCCGTCTCCCGAGGCGAGGGTGTCGAGGAGATCGTCGAGGTACGCCTTGCCGCGGGCCGCGAAGGCGAGGAGATCGCCGGGGCCGGCCCCTTCGATCGAGATTGGACCGTCGAAGCCGGCGGCGACGAGTCGGGCCAGCGCCCACCGATAGTCGATGTCGCCCAGGTCGAGCGCGGCGTGGGTGAAGAACGAACGCCCAACCTCGGGAACGTGGACGCGCTGGACGTTCTTCACGTGCCAGATCCTCACCCGACCGGCAAGGCGCTCGACCGCCTTGTGCCACGGCTCTTCCGGGATGGCGTAGGCCCAGTAGAGATTGCCAAGGTCGGGATTCGCGCTGAGATTCGGGTGATTGGCCAGGTCGAGCAGTCGTAACAGGGTCTGGCTGGTGTCGGCGAGGCTGCAATGGTGGAGCTCGACGGCGACCTGAACGCCGGCGGCGGCTCCGAGCTCGGCGATCTCCCGGAGAAAGGACGCGGCAGCGGCGAACTCGGCGTCGGTCGCCTGGGAGCTTCCACCGGGTGATACCTCGAGCCCACGCACCCGGTCATCCGGTGTCCCCGATGCCTCGGGAGACAGCGACAGCGAGATGCTGACGATCGTCGGGCTAACGGCGCTCGCGACCTCGACGGCTCGGCGGAGGTCGCGGCGATTTTGCTCGGCGACCGCCGGATGGGTGACGCACTTGCGCAGGCAGTTGAAGCCGGTCAGCTCGAGTCCGTGGCTGGCCAGCTCGCGCTTCACGCCGACCAGCTCGTCGATGCTCGCGTGGTAGAAGTCGAGCCACCAGTCGCCCACCTCGATCCCGGCGAATCCGCGGCGCTTCGCCCAGGAAAAGAGCGCCTGGCGCTCCCCGAGAGTGGGAAGGTGGCCGACCACGGTGGGGTAGCCACGCAGCATGTGGGTGGCCAGCGCGATTTTCACGTCAGCTTGCCGCCTTCCACGATCACCCGCCCGTCGCGAAAGACGGCGCGGACCTGACGCATCGCGCGGATGTCGGCCAGCGGATCGCCTTCGACGATCGCGGCGTCGCCGCGACGGCCCGGTACCAGCGCCCCGACTCGGTCGGCGATGCCCAGCGCATCCGCCGCGCGGCCGGTCGTGGCCCGCAGGACCTCCATCGGCGAGATGTCGAGGCGCGAGACCATCACTTCCAACGTCAGCGGGTACTCCTCGAAGAAGGTACGGCTCACGCCGGCATCGCTCGACGCGATGAAGCGAACCCCTCCGCGCACCGTGCGCCGCAGGAGATCGAAGTGAGGCTCGTAGCCCTCGACCGCGCGCCGCTGCCAGGGTGCGAGCTGATCGGCCGGCTTGATCGCGGCGCGCTCGGAGCCCATGGTCAGGCTGATGTAGGTGCCAAGCTCGACCATTCGCTCGACGGTGCGGGGGTCGAACTCAAGGCCGTCGGTCGGGTGCAGCCACGAGCAATGCTCGATCGTCCGGATGCCGGCCTCGACGGCGTTACGAATGCCCTGAGTGGCGTGACAGTGGGCGGCGACGTGCCGTCCACCGAGCCGCCGTGCCTCGGTCACGATTGCCGTCAGCTCCTCGACGGTGAACTGGGGCGCGCGCGAATTGGTGCCCGGGGTCATGCCGCCGCCGGTCGCCATCACCTTGATGAAGTCGACGCCGCCTTTACAAAGTCGGCGCGTCGCCTTCACCACCTCGGGCACGCCGTCGGCCTCCAGTCCGCAGAAATTGAGGTGGCCGCCGGTCGTGGTGATCGGCATCGCCGCGGCCAGGATGCGCGGACCCGCCACCAGCCCCCGGTTGATCGAGTCGCGCAAGCTGACGGTCAGGAATCCACGGCCGCCGCAGTCGCGCAGCGTCGTCACTCCCTGGCGAAGCTCGGCCTGAGCGTTGCCCAGTCCGCGCAGCAGCAGCGTCTCGTCCGACTCGTTGATCGCATCTTCGAGGGCGTGGTCGCTGGCGCTGAAGACCAGGTGGGTGTGGCAGTCGATCAACCCGGGCAGCAGGGTGCAGCCAGGATAATCGAACGTCTGGACGTCGGGACCGGTCGGCAAGTTCAGATCGCGGCGAGACCCGGCGCGGGTGACGACGCCGTCCTCGATCACGACGGCGGCGTTCTCGACGGGCGGCGCGCCGGTTCCGTCGATCAGGCGGGGGGCGCGAAGGATGGTGACGGGTGGCATGGGGTTGTGATTCCTCCTTGTGGGTGGGTCGGAAGAGTTGCCGTCGCTCGGTTTGGGATTGATTTCATTCGGGGCGGCGGAGCCGCGGCCTCACCCCCTGCCCCTCGCCATTTGCCCGCAAATGGCGAGGGGAACGCGAGGATCGCGGCGCCATGCGCCGCTTGTCTCCCCCTCTCCATTTCTCGGAAATGGGGAGGGGCGAGGGGGTAAGGCCCGTCGCCTACCGTCCCGCCGCGATCTCGGCGATGGCGTCGGCGGTCGCGTCGACGTCGGCTTCGCTGACGAAGAAGGCGAGGCAGAGACGAACGCCGGTCGTGTCGTTCGGTCCGCGGTTCGCGCGCAGGTGCGTCTTCCGCGAGCGGAGCTTCTCGGCGAGCTCGGCTCCGCTCAGCCCTTCGACGACGGCGCCGACGACGCCGGTGCGCAGCTCCGGGCAGCGTGGCGCGAACTCGACGACCCCCGGCCGACCGCGAAGGCGCTCGCGCATGCGCTCGACGAGCTCGCTTTCTCGGGCGGCGATTGCCCCGAGGCCAACCGTCGAGATGAAGTCGATCGCGGCGCCCATCGCCGGCACCGTTGGCCAGTAGCGGGCGCCGAACTCGAACTTTTCGCCGGTCGGCATCGGCTCCCAGGTCGCCGCCTCTGGATCGAAGCCAATCGCGCCGCCGGCGCCTACCCAGGAAGGCTCGATCTTCGGGAGAAGCTCGCGGCGGATCCAGAGGAAGCCGGTGCCAAAGGGCGACAGCAGCCACTTGTACGCGCCGGCCGCGTAGAAATCGCAGCCGAGCGCGCGAACGTCGATCGGGAACTGTCCGACCGCCTGGCAGCCGTCGAGCATCAGGTAGGCACCGTGCGCGTGGGCGAGGTCGGCGAGCTCGCGGGCGGGAACGCGCAGACCATTCTCCGACGTAACGTGACTGATCGAGATCAAGCGAGTGCGCGGGGTGATCAGCTTGCGCGCGTCCTCGACGATTGCCTCGGGGCCATCGTCGCGCAGGTCGAGCCGAACCGGGCGGATACCGTGACGGCGAGCCAGGATCGCCCAGATCGCCCGTGCCGCGGGATGATCGCCACCGCCGAAGATGACCTCGTCTCCTTCCTGCCACCGCAGGCCGTGGCCGACGATGTCGAAACCCTCGGCGGTGCTGCGGACGAGGGTGATCTCGTCATCGCCGGCGCCCAGGAAGCGCCCGACCTTGGCGCGGGTCTCCCGGGCGTGGGTGAAGTCCTCGCGTGAGAACGCCATGCCATCCGGACCCGCCTCGCTCACCTGTTGAGCCAGGCGCACCAGAACGTTGGTCACCGGGAGTGGACTCGGTCCGATTCCGCCGGCGTTGAGGTAGATCGAGTCCTTCAAAGCGGGAATTTGATCGCGTAGGGCGGCGACGTCCATGGGGTGCTGGTTCCTCCTTTGATTACCCTTTCAAGCCGGACATGACCACGCCCTTGACGAAGTAGCGCTGGCCGAGGAAGAAGACGACGATGATCGGGATCGTCATGATGACCGAGCCGGCCAGGAGCAAGTTGTCGGTGGGCATCGCGTCGGAGGTCGGCTGCATTTGGAAATAGCGGAGCCCGATGCTCAGGGTGAACTTCTGCGGGTCGTTCAGGATGATCAACGGAAGGACGAATGAGTTCCAGTTGCCGATAAAGGACAGGATCCCGGCCGCGGCGAGGACCGGCAAGGAGAGCGGGAGAACGATCGAGGCCAGGATCTGAAAGTGTCCGGCGCCGTCGATTTTGGCGGCCTCGTCGAGGTCGAGCGGGATCGTCATGAAGAATTGGCGGAAGAGAAAGATGAAAAACGCTCCGCCACCCAGCCAGTACGGGATAGTCAGAGGTAAATAGGTGTTCAGCCAACCGAGCAGGT
>JBOGTX010000241.1:0-3841 GCA_050695695.1 Chloroflexota bacterium | reverse complement strand
GGGCCGGAGCGGTCGAGCCGCTGGCGGCGGTGGTCGGGCTGCTCGCGGGGGCGGCTTGTGAACAGGCCGCCAGGAGCGCGCCCGCGCCAAGTCCTAATCCTGATAAGAGGACGCGGCGTCGCGAGACGAGTCTTCGATCGGGCACCATGGCTTATCCCTCCGATTTCAATTGATCGCCGGAGACCTCGGATTCGGATCAGTCGTGGAGAGTGGCGGGTGACAAGAAGTCGCGGTAGGATCGTGTTGGGTGCAGTGTATAACCAGTGTCGTACACCGTCAAGACCGCGTCCTCGGGTCGCTTGCCAAGCCACGAGCCTTCGTCACCCTCGGTACCCAAGCCAGCGGGAATGCGGTATTCTAGAGTTCGCTGACGATCGGCCAACGAAGGCAAGCGGCCAGGGGCCGGCCAACAAGCAGCATCGCGGTTTTGCTCGCCGCGCCGGGGAGACCTCTCTCCCGGCCTCTTCTCTACCCCCTGACCCCCTTATCCAGGGGGAACCGTCGGCGCGGGGAGAGCGGGACAGGGTGAGAGAGGTTTCCGCGACGCGACCCGCGAAATTCGGGATGCTTCAGGCCCTCACCCCCTCGCGCGCCGTAGCGCCACCGGAAGATCCCCCCGCAGGGTCTCGGCCGAGAGAATCCGCAGCTCGCGGTTTGCCAGGGGAAGGTCGATCCGAACGCCGCCGCGCCGGTGCGATTCGCGCAGGGCGATCGCCACCTCGAGCGCCGCGCGCCCATCCTCGCCCGAGCAGGTTGGATCTTTCCCGGTTTCCAGACAATCGATCAGGTCGCGGACCGCCCGTATCCCCGGACTTTCGATGCGCTGGGGGCGCGGGAAAACCCGACGCGTCGGCTCGGCGCGCGGGCCGGAGGGGGCCTGCCACCATTCGAAGTCGAGACCATTTGCCAGCGAGCGAATCCGTCCGGTCTCGCCGACGACCTCGAACTCCCAGTTGGCGCCGCCGGTCGGCCAGGTTCGGATAAAGGCGCGCGCCCCGTTGTCGAAGGCAAGGTAGCCATTGCCCGGCAAGTCCTCGTCGCCGGCCGCCTTCTCGTCGCTCTCCATCTCGCCGAAGACCCAACGGACCTGCCCGCCGGCCAGGTAGCGGACGAGGGTGAGCAGGTGGCTGCCGTTGTGCGACAGCCCCGCCTGGCCGGAGCCGATCACCTGGAGAATCCGCCCCAGCTCGCCCTGGTCGATCAGCGCGCGCGCCCGGTTCCAGTAGGCGTTCCAGCAGCGGGTACAGCCGATCGCTAGCTTGACCTGATGCTCCCGGCACGCTGCGATCATCCGGTCCGCCTCGGCCAGGCTCAGGGCGATTGGCTTCTCGGCGTAAATCGCGCGCACGCCGGCCCGGGCGCAGTCAATGACGATCTCCGGGCGCGGCTTCGCCGACGTCGCGACGCTGACGATCTCCGGCTTCTCCTTCTCCAGGAGCTCGCGGTAGTCGGCGTAGAGTCGGTCCACCCCCCAGCGCTGGCGAAAAGCCTCGCGCTGCTCCGGGTAGGGATCGGCCGCGGCGATCACCTCGATCTCGGGAACCTCCCGATAGCAGGCCATGTGGGCGTAGGGCAGCATCACCGACGAATTGCCCACCACCTCGTCGTCGATCGTCGAGGCGATCCGGCCCAGGCCGATCAGCGCGGTTCGGTAGCGTCGCACGTTGTTCCTCCCTCCAGCACCGCGTGCAGGCTGGCGCGGCTGGTATGGAAATGGTAGCGCATCGCCGCCGCGCTGGCGACCGGATCGCGGTCCGTCAGCGCGGCAAGCAGCGGCGCATGGTTCGCGATCGTTTGCAAATCGCCGACCAGCGCGACGCCGAGGCGCAGCACCGCCGAGCATCGAAAGTACTCCGAGATCACCGCCCGGGCGAGCCGCTCGAGGACCGGATTACCCGCGCAGTTGACGAGTTGACGGTGGAGGGCCAGATCCTCTTCGGCCAGGCTCTCGCCGCGCTCGACCCGCAGGCGCATCCGGTCGAAGTCAGTCCGGATCTGGGCCAGGCGCACGTCGGTCATCCGTCGGGCCGCCAGGGGTGCGAGCATGACCTCGATCTCGACCCGCGCCTCGAAGAGGTGCTCCCAGTACGCCATCTCGTCTCCGAGGCCGAAGCTGAGCTGCTCGGCGAGGCCGTCGGCGTTGAACTCGCGCACGTAGATGCCGCTTCCCTGGCGCTTCTCGATCATCCCCAGGGCCACCAGCGAATTCAGCGCCTCACGCACCAGATTGCGCCCCACGACGAGGGCGCTCGCGAGCTGGCGCTCGGTCGGTAACTGGGTGCCGGGCGCCAGCCGATTCGTGAGAATGTAGCGCTTCAGCGCCTCGGCGACCTGCTCGACCCGGTGGCCCGCCGCCGGAGCCGCGAGCGGTGAGGTTTCGATCAACGGTTTCCACTCCCTTTGCCGAGAATCCGTACGCCGTGCCGCCGCTCCCGGTCAACCGGCGGCGCGCCCGCGTACGTCGAAGGCGTCGCGCAGTCCATCGCCGATGAAGTTGATCGAGAGGACCGCCAGGCTGATCGCGACTCCGGGCGCGAGCCAGAGCCAGGGCTTGCTGGCGAGCAGCGCCGGCGCCCGCGCGTCGTTGAGCATCGATCCCCAGCTCGCCGTCGGCTGGACGACCCCGAGTCCAAGGAAGCTCAACCCCGCCTCGGTCAGGATCGCGTCGGCGATGCCCAGCGAGCCGACCACGGTGATCAGCCCGATCAGGTTCGGCAGGACGTGCCGGAGCAAGACGTAGCGCTGCCCGCCGCCCAGGACCCGAGTGGCGGTCACGTAGTCGAGCTCGCGCAGCTGCAGCACCTGCCCGCGGATCAGTCGCGCCACCCCGGGCCAGCCGAACAGCCCGATCACGAACATGATGTTGAAGATGTTCGGGCCGAGAATGCCCACCAGGATCAGGATCAGGACGAACGTCGGGAAGCACATCATCACGTCGGTGAAGCGCATGATCAGGTTGTCGAGCCAGCCGCCGACGTAGCCGGCGGCCGAGCCCAGGATGAACCCGATCGTCAGGTACATCGACACCGCGACGATGCCCACCGACAGCGATACCCGGGCGCCGTAGATCAGCCGGCTGAGCTCGTCGCGCCCGACCGCGTCGGTCCCCAGCAGGTTCTGGAAGCCCGGGGCGTGCGCGATGCGGAGCAGGTCGATCTTGTTCGGATCGTCGGGCGCGACGATCGGCGCCGCGATCGCGCAAATCGCCAGCACCAGGATGACGCAGCCGCCGATCACGGCAAGTCGGTGCGACAGAAAGCGACGGACCATCCGGCGGGTCGGTGAAAGGTCGGCGCGCGCGGCAAGCTCGTCGACCCCGTCGACGAAAGGATAGCCGGTCTGGACGCGGGCCGAAGAGTCAGTCATAGCGGATCCTCGGGTCCACGAAGGCGTAGGCGACGTCGGTCAGCAGGTTTGCCAGGAGCACCGCGACCGCTGCCATGATCGCGATCCCCATCTGGAGCGGGTAGTCGCGCTGGAGGATCGCGGTGTAGCCGAGCAGCCCGATGCCCGGCCAGGAAAAAATCGTCTCGATGATGAACGATCCGCCGATCAGCCCGGGCAGCGACAGCCCGGCGATCGTCACCAAGGGCAACAGCGCGTTGCGGAAAACGTGGCGCCAGAGTACCAGCGCCTCGCGCAGGCCCTTGGCACGGGCGGTGACGACGTAGTCGCCGGAGAGCGCTTCGAGGGTCGCGGCGCGCGCGTAGCGCATGTAGCCGGCGATGTGGGCGATCGCCAGCGCCAGGATCGGCAGGATCGCGTGGCGAGCCAGATCCAGGTCGATCGTCGTCGGCTGGCCCGCGGCAAGCCCAGCATCGCGAACGGCGCCACAAAATAG
>JBOGTX010000240.1:0-7917 GCA_050695695.1 Chloroflexota bacterium | reverse complement strand
GGCGCTGCCGGCCGACCTTTCCGACGCGGCGAAAGTCGACGGCGCGACCGGCTGGCAAGAGTTCTGGCGGATCACCCTGCCGTTGCTGAAGCCAGTCATCGTGATCGCCGCGATCTTGCGGAGCATCTCCACGTTCAATCAGTTCGACCTGGTCTGGCTGCTGACCGGTGGCGGACCGCTGAACGGCACGTTCGTACTGCCAATCCTGGTCTACAACGAAGCGTTCGTCGTCTACAGCGCCGGACACGCGGCCGCGGTTACCGCGTTCATGTTCGTCGTCCTGGCGGTCCTGACGTTCCTGTTTCTTTCCTTCGATCGTGAGGAGGTTCAGACCGGATGAATGCGACGCGCGCTCAGGCTTCCGTCTCCGGCGCCCGACGGCGCTTTCACTGGTCGAGCCTGCGGGCTCCGGTCTGCTGGATCGTCGCCCTGCTTTACTTCTTACCGATCTACTGGATGGTGAAAACGTCGATTCAGCCCGACAATCAGATCACGATCACCCAGGTCAACCTCGGGCTGACGGCGGTGACGCTTCAGCATTACCTCAAGATCCTCGGTGACGTGCAGTTCTTGCGCTGGTTTCTGAACAGCACCATTTACGCCGTCTCGACGATGGTCATCGCGGTCCTGGTGTCGACGCTCGCCGCTTACAGCCTCGCGCGACAGCGCTTCTGGTTCGCCCAGGCGATGGGGCGGCCATTTCTCGCCGCCTACATCGTTCCGGGGGTGATGATCGTCGTCCCGATCTTCGTGATGATGGCTGGCTTCAGTTGGCAGAACACCTACCAGAGCCTGATCATCACCTACACGTCGTTCTCGGTGCCCTTCTGCACCTGGCTGCTCCGGGCCTACTTCCGCAGCCTGCCGGCCGAGCTCGAAGACGCCGCGCTCGTCGACGGTTGCAGCCGCCTGGGCGCGCTGTTCCGGATCATCTTTCCGCTGGCGGCGCCGGGGGTGGTAACCGCCGGTCTGTTCTGCTTCATCCTGGCCTGGAACGAGTACCTGTTCGCGTTCGTCTTCCTGTTCTCGAACGACATGAAAACGCTGAGCGTCGCCTTGCAGTCGGTGCTGTCGAACCAGCTCGCCGCGTCCGGCGCGTCGCTCGGTTACTACAGCTTTGGCGAGATGTTCGCCATGACCGTGCTCACCGCGCTGCCAATCATCGTCGTGTTTCTTCTGTTGCAGAACTGGCTGGTCCGGGGCCTTGCGGCGGGGGCAGTGAAAGGTTGATACTGTTCGGGTTACACGATTGACCGCGTCAAACAGGCAAACGTGAAACGTGACCGGTCGGGTGCGACGAGTGTTTTGTCGCCCGCGACGCTTCACGCTTCACGCTTCACGCAAGAGCTGGAGGAATTCGCCGTGCCGGTAGCCCCAGGCCCCGTCGTCGACGTCGACGTTCACATTCACGAGCTCGATTCCGATCTCGCTCCCTACTTCGAGATGCCGTGGCGACGGGTGCTCGAAGAGGGTGGCCTGGCTCGCCAGGGCGCGCGCAGCATCAAGGGAGAGCGCTTCCTCGACTATCCCGGATATTCGCCGCTCAGCGCGCTCGACCCGATCCTCGGGGAGCTACCGGGCGAGCCACATCGGATCACCTCGCCGGAGATTCTTCGCGCCGACCTTGACGAGCGCGGGGTTCAGGCGGCGATCATCTACACTGGGCGCCTCCTCCGCGCCGCGACCAGCCACGATCACAACTACCTCACCATGCTCGGGCGTGCCTACAATCGTTGCCTGGCCGAGCGCTGGCTCGATCCGGCGCGCGGCATCCATGGGGCGATAATGGCGGTGAATCAGTCGCCGGAGGACGCGGCGGAGGAGATCGAAAAGTACGCGAAGCAGGATGGCTTCGTCGCGGTCTATCTGCCCATGGCGGGCAACTATCCCCTCTGGGGCGACCGGGGCTACGATCCGATCTTCGCGACAGCCCAGGAGGCGGACCTGCCGGTGGTTCTCCAGGGGGCCTTTACCATCGCCACGGTCTTTCCGTACGAGCTTCACCATCTGCCAACTGCCCTGGCCAAGCAGACCCTTTCGCAGGCGTTCGGCGCGCTCGCGAACCTCGTCAGCATGGTGACGACCGGCGTCCTGGCGCGATTTCCCAAATTGAAGATCATCTTCCAGGACGACGGGATCAGCTGGCTGCCGCTCGCCCTGGCGCGGCTGGACCACTACTACGAATTCCTCCGCGAAGAGGTGCCGTTCCTGGAATCACCTCCGAGCGAGCAGATTCGGCGCCAGGTCTATCTAACCACTCATCCACTCGAAGGGAAGGGGAATCCCCGGTTCCTCGCCGCCTGCCTGGAGGCGATTGGGCTCGATCACCTGCTCTACGGCTCGGATTGGCCCCACTTCGACGCCACCGCTCCCAGCGAGATTCTCGACCTGCCGATCGACGACGCGGCGAAGCGGGGGATCCTGGGCGGGAACGCGCGGCGGGTGTTTGGGCTTGCGGAGCGTGCCTAAAGTAAGCCGGCTGAAGGTATCGTTGGAAGCGGGTAAAGGAGCTCGCCGTGCCGCTCAACATAGGTTAGGGGAACTTTCGGGTTGTTGATGTCTTTCCCGCCGTCCGCGTGCCACTTCGCTTCCCATTTCTGGTAGTACGGCTCCATCGCTGGGGGTTTGAGGCGATAGAAATTCTTCAGCTCGATGCCTCCGTACGTCGCAAAAATCCAATCGACCATCCGATATTTGGCGATGATCGCGGGGTTCATATGGTGGTGCGTCGTAAACTGGTTGGTCCGTCTGAGATTGACTGATTTCAGTTCGTACTCGTTGCCATTGGCCTCGCGCGCATCGTTGCCCTCGCGGGATTTCATGGCGGTCAGGCCCAGGATCAAACAGACTTGAAGGATTTTACCGCCGTTGTCCTGAAATATGTCGTCGATGCCGTGCTTGCTCGCAAGTTCCTGATACGCGCGAATCGCGGGGAACAGCTTGATGAGGAGAGTAACGTCCGCGTGCGGCTTCATCGCGACGCCTCGGAAAGCAAGGTGGACGGGTCTGTGCCAAGCGCGCGGGCTAACTTCTCGATGTTGTCAATCGAGATATTGCGCTCACCACGCTCAACCGAGCCGACGTAGTTCCGATGGAGACCGGCGAGGTCAGCCAGCGCTTCTTGCGAGAGGCCACGTTTCAGCCTGGCCTGCCGCAAGGTACTTGCAAACAGGTGACGAAGAGCATTCTTCTTTTCGGCGCACACACAATAATGCTTGTCCTATTGACCAGTGCGCGTCTACACACTATAAGTGTGATAGTCATGACCGAAGGGGATGCAACGGATGTCCGATGTCTTCGCAGGGGCTCGCTTTACGCAGTCCCCTGCCTATTTCACCGATCTCGGGCGGGCCTACCGCGGTGACGCGCGCCAGTTGCTAGCGCAGCTGCCAGACGACAGCGTAAGCCTGGCAATGACCAGTCCTCCATTCGCCCTGCAGCGGCAAAAGGAGTACGGGAACAAAGATCAAGCGGAGTACATCGACTGGCTCACCGAGTTCGCCGCGCTGGTTTACCGGAAGCTAAAGGCGGATGGCAGCTTTGTCCTCGACCTGGGCGGAGCCTACCAGAAAGGCGTTCCCACCCGCAGTCTGTACAACTTCCGTATCCCGATTCGCTTCTGCGATGAGCTCGGGTTCTTCCTGGCGGAAGACTTCTACTGGCACAACCCAGCGAAGCTTCCCAGCCCGATCGAATGGGTGAACAAGCGGAAAATCAGGACCAAGGACTCCGTGAATAATCTCTGGTGGTTCAGTAAAACGGAATGGCCCAAGGCCGATGTCAGCAAGGTGCTGACCCCATACAGCGCACGGATGCTGAAGCTACTGGAAGATCCCGAGGCTTTCTACACCCCGAAAGTGCGTCCCTCCGGGCACGACATCGCCAAGAGCTTCGGCACCGACAACGGTGGGGCGATCCCTTCAAACTTGCTGCAAATTCCAAATACCGACTCAAACGGGCAATACCTCGCCGGGTGCAAGCTGCTAGGTCTCAGGCAGCACCCGGCCCGCTTCCCGGCAAAGCTGCCGGAGTTCTTCATTCGGTTCCTGACTGAGCCCGGCGATCTAGTCGTGGATTTCTTCGCTGGATCGAACACGACGGGGGCCGTGGCGGAAGCCGAGGGGCGATGCTGGCTCGCATTTGAGGAACGAATCGACTATCTCGCGACGAGCGTCTTCCGCCTGCTCGACAAAGACTGCAAACCAGAAGAACTGCGCCATGCGTACGAACAAATCGCGAAGGGGAAGACAGTTGACGTCCGAGATTATACGCGCCAGCCAAAATTACCCGTTATCGTCGCGTCCAACGAGGAGGTTTCCCGAATCGCAGCCAACTCACATTGACTCAGCCGCTTTCGACGAAGTAGCTCATTGGTAATCGGTCCGCCGCGTACCTTCTTCGCGAGCACGGTATAGGTTGGCCTTGAACGCTTCCGCGTCAACGCCTTTCCAGCTCCCCGCCGCCTTGCGGATGCCTTCAAGCGCGGCGCGTGGGTCATAGTCTGCCCAAATGTTGTCCGGTTCACGGGTTAACCGATTGAGCGATCCACGGCTCTCGAGAAGCAAGGGCTCGGCGGAAGCTCGGTCGAGTAGATTGGCAATCTCACTTCCCTCCGATACCTTTACTGTCTTCAGCTCTCTGGCCATTTCGTTCGCTCACCCTTCGCTATTCGAGTACTGTGCCCACCGAAAGTATACCAGCCTGGGGAAGCGACGCCGACAGAACCAGGGCCGCCGTTAGCAGAAGGGGCAGTGATCGCACCTGGTTACCAGGAAGCGAGCCAGTCTGCCCCACTCAGAGCTTCGCGAAGCCGGGATTCCGCCAGAGGCTGCCGAACCGGCCTTCCGCGCCGGTCGACTCCATGATTCCTCGCGTTGCTCGGATCGCGGAACTATGGTGAGATCATGGCCCGGGCGCCGATCGCCGCGATCCGGGCGACGTCCTCGGAGGTGAGGATCGCACCGATCGCGCCCAGGTGCTCTTCGACCTGGGCCGGCGATTTCGCGCCGACGATACAGGACGTCACGCCCGGCTGCGCCAGGGTCCAGGCGATCGCGAGCTGAACCAGCGACAGGTTCTTTGCCCGGGCCAGCGAGGAAAGCTCGTCGGCCGCGGCCAGGTAGCGCTCGAACGCCTTGCCCTGGAAGCGCGGCATGTTGCTTCGTTCATCGTTGGCCGGGAACCGGGCGTCGGGTCGATACTTTCCCGTGAGTAGCCCTTTGGCCAGTGGGCTGTGGACGATCACGCCGATGCCGTTTTCCTGGCAGAATGGCAGCAGATCGCGGGATGCCTGGGCGTCGAAGACGTTGAGCCGTGGCTGGAGCGACTGAATCGGACAGATCGCCAGCGCGGCACGTAGCTGGTCGACGGTGAAGTTGGAGACGCCCACGTGGCGGATCTTGCCACTCGCTTTCGCCTCGGCCAACCCCCCGAGCGCCTCCTCGAGCGGAACGTTGGACGGAAAGCGGTGCAACTGGTAGAGATCGACCTCATCGGTCTGGAGCGCCCGCAGGCTGTTGTCCAGCGCCTCGCGAATCCGGGCGCGGGTGAACGGCTCGGCCGAGACTTTCGTCGCGATGAAGACGCGGTCACGTGGCGTGCCCCGCAGGGCGCGACCAACGACGCCCTCCGACGTTCGATAGTACTCCGCGGTGTCGATGGCGGTGATTCCCAGATCGAGGGCGCGCCGAATCGTCGCGATTGCCGTCAGGTCGTCCACGCTGCCCATGCCACCACCGACCGGCCACGCGCCAAAGGTGATCGCGGGGATCCGGGGGCCAGAATGGCCAAGCTCGCGGTACTCCATGAGTGCGCTCCCAGGTTGCCTGCCTTCCAACGAAAATGCGTTATGCTCGCTCCGGCTCGATCACGACCTCGCTTTCGAGGTGGGCGAGAACGTCGGCCGGAGCCATCCAGAGCGGGTGGTACCGGTTGTCGAGCCAGAGCTGAGTCTGATCGCGATAGTGCGGGCTGCCAAGGTGGGCCGACTGGCCCAGCGTCTGGGTCGATTCGATCCGATCTGGCTTGCTCAGATCGGCCAGGAAGCGGTAGGTCGAGCCGGACACCACGTCGAACGGAACGCTGGAGCCGTGACCGGCGGCGCGCACGATCGACGTGCCACCGCTCGTCGGGTAGGGGCCGGTGTTGAAGATCTCCCGGAGGCCGGCCGTCGTGCCCAGCGGGTGCGGGTGGGTCACCCGATGGAGGTCGCCCCAGCGCCAGCTTCGAACGTCCGGACCGGCCGCCTTTTGCAGCGCTTCGAGGGCGGCGGTGAAGGTCTGGCGAATTTCCTGGTCCGGCGTGCCGCTTGAAAACCACCCCAGCGATTCGCCGAGGAGCAGGCGTCGCCCGATCTCGCCGACCCGAAGGGCCACGGCGTCGACCAGGGCGGCAGGGAACCGGGCCCGGGCCAGCCGGAGACACCACTGAGACCAGAAGGCGGTCCAGATCGACGCGCCGACGCTGGCCGTGGTATGCTCGGCGTCCCACTCCTGGAGAGCCTGGACCGCCTGACGCGCGATCGGGGTATCGCCGTCTCCGAGCCGCTTCAGGAGCGCCGGTACCAGCACGCGGGCCCGCGCGTTGCGCACGTCTCCGTGAATTGCCGCCACCTCCTCGGGGGTGAGCTTGTCTTTGGCGGTGATCCGCTCGCGGATCCGTTGGGCGCGATAACCGTCGGACCAGGCGCCCCCGGCCAGGTAGGCCCGATTGGCGGCGCCCGGTACGTTGTTCGCGGTGGCCAGCCAGCCGCGAGCGGGATTCGCGAGGCTGGGCAGCTCGTCGAAGTCGAGGAAGCCATGCCAGGCATCCGCCGGCTCGCTTGCCGAGCGTAATTCATAACCGGTCCGCTCGCGCCGGGGAACCAGGCCGGCCGCGTGGTAGCCAAAGTCGCCGGCGCGGTCGGCGTAGACGAAGTTGAGCGGCGGGCAGGGCCACGTCCGCAGCGCCTCGCGAACGTCGGCCGCCGAGCGCGCTCGCAGCAGGCCGAGGGTCGCGTCGAATCCCGATGGCACCTCGGCGCCGAGCCAGCGCAGGGAGATCGGTCCGGCGATGCCGAGGCCGTCGAGCGACGGCAGGAGCTCGTCGACGATCGGGCCACGGGCGGTGCGGCGAATCTCGATCGACTGCTCGGGCTGACCGGCCACCGTGATCGACTGGCGCTCGACGTCGAACGCGCGCCAGGCCCCGCCTTCCCGATAGCGCCCCGGTTGAGCCGGGCTCGTCTCCTCGACGTAAAGGTCGCGCACCGAGACCGCGTGGTTGGTCAACCCCCAGGCGACCTCCCGATTCCGGCCAAGGTAGAGGGCGGGGGTGCCGAGGTAGACCGCGCCGGCCGCGTCGAACGCTGGGCAACTGAGCTGGGCCTCGAACCATTGACTGGGCGCGTTGAACTGGTTGTGCGGGTCGCTGCAGAGGACCGGCGCGCCGGTCGTGGTATGTGCGCCGCCGACGACCCAGTTGTTGCTGCCCTCGCCGAACGCGCCCCCCGGATTGCCCTCGGCGCTCGCGCCTGGAACGATCCGCTCGTCGGCCAGCTCGACCGTGAGGAATGCCTCGAGGAGGTCGGCGGGCAGGAGGTGCCGCGCCGCCTCGACCGCGGCGATCTGCTCGAGGCGGCCGGTCAGCGTCCAGGCGCGGTGCTTCCAGATCGCGATCGAATCAGCCGGACGCCAGGGGCGCGGCTCGTAGCCAAGCACCTCGAACTCGATCGGCAGGCGAGATCGAACTTGCTCGGTCCACCGGTTGATTCCCGCCGCCAGCGCCTCCAAGACCGCGCGGACGTCGTCCGATTCGGTCTCCCAGGCGCGATCGCCGGCGGCGGCCATGCCCAGCGTGCGCATCGCGCGATCGCTGGCCAGAACGCGTGGTCCCAGGACCGCGGCGAGCTCGCCGCGAACCAGACGGCGCTGATAATCC
>JBOGTX010000239.1:0-2168 GCA_050695695.1 Chloroflexota bacterium | reverse complement strand
GGCGGCAGGTGCATGGCCGCGATCAGGATGACGTTGACGATCAGCGCGACCACTGCTCCCCACCGCCAGTCGAGCAGCGCGCTGGCCAGCAAGACGACGAATGAGAACCAGGGCGCGAGGCCAGGGCTTTGCCAGACAATGACCGCGACGCTCAAGATTGCCGCTAGACCACCGATTAAGCCGACCGCGGCGACTTCGGGATTGAAGCGAATCGCGATCGCCGCGCCGCCGGCAATCATCGTCAGCCCGACGAGCACCCCGAATAAGTCGGCCTCGACCCGATTCAGTCCCAGCGCCGCGACTCCGAGGGCACCGAACGCGAGCCCAAAGACGCCGACCACCGCCAGGCGAATCGTCTCGACGCGGAGCTCGTCCATTCCAGAGTCTCGCCGAACGTCGCCCAAAGACGGCGTCGGTTCCGTCAGAATCGCGGTTCTCATGTGACGTCTCCTTTATCTTGGGGCGCGAACCGGGGTACGTTCACCACGGAGACACTGAGGAACGCGTGGACCACGAACCGAGCGAAGCGACACGAAAGGCCGAGGGGCGGATCCGGGCTTTCGCGTGTTTCGTGGCCTTTCGCGTCCTTCGTGGTCCAAACGCTCCTGAGTGGTGGACGGATCCCTGCCCGGAGGAACGCGGTTACAGCTTGAGCCCGCTGAGCACGATGCCCTGAACGAAGTAACGTTGGCAGGCGAAGAAGAGCACGATCGCCGGCACGCTCATGATGACCGTCGCGACCATCAGCAGATTGTCCTGGGGCACGTTGAGCGACTCGGGGACGGTCTGGAAGAAGCGCAGGCCAACCGACATCGTGAAGAGGCGCGGGTCGCTGAGGTAGATAAACGGACCGAGAAAGTCGTTCCAGGTGCTCAGGAACAACAGGATCGCGACGGTGGCCAGGGCCGGCCGCGACAGGGGCGCGATGATGCTCCAGAGCACGGTGAAAGAATTCGCCCCATCGACGCTGGCGGCATCGTCGAGCTCGCGCGGGAGGGTCATGAAGAACTGGCGGAGCAAGAACACGGTGAACGCGCCGCCGCCGCCCCAGGCGGGCAGGATGAGCGGAAGGTACGTGTTGATCCAGTGAATTTGCACGAAGATCAGGTACTGCGGGATCAACGTCACCTCGTAGGGAATCATCATCGTGCTCAGCAGGACCATGAAGAGGAAGTCGCGGCCGGGATAATCGAAGCGGGC
Source organism: Chloroflexota bacterium (assembly GCA_050695695.1). Lineage (GTDB taxonomy): Bacteria > Chloroflexota > UBA6077 > FW602-bin22 > CADDYW01 > JAJPKB01. The sequence continues at coordinate 968 of JBOGTX010000239.1, read as the reverse complement.
GAAAGAGTAGGCGACGAGGGTCCCGGTGATCACCGCGCCGGGGATTGCAAGGCCGGCGATAATGAAGCTGTTCAGAAACCATACCGCGATCGGCTGGGCTGCGAAGACGTGGACGTAGTTGTCCCACTGGGGGATCGCCGGGAAAATCTGGGGTGGGAAGTACTGGGTCTCGGCGGGGGTCTTCAGCGAGCTCGAGATCGTCCAGATGAATGGAAACCCCATCAGGATGCTAAACACCAGCAGCACGAGGTACGTCAACGCCTTGCCGACGACGTGGACCTCTCGTTTGGCAACCGAGGTGCTTCTGGACGGAACGGCGACGGCGCTTGCCATCGTCACTCGCCTCCGTAGTAGACCCAGGACTTCGACGAGCGAAGCTCAAGCCAGGTCAGGAAGATGATCAGAATCGCGAAGAGCCAGGCCAGGGCTGACGCGTAGCCCATGTTGAAGTACTGGAATGCCTGGTAGTAGATGTTCAGCGCGTAGAACCAGGTCGCGTAGGCCGGGCCACCCTCGGTCGCGACGAATGCCGAGGTGAAGACCTGAAGCGCGCCGATGACGCCAAGGACCAGATTGAAGAAGATCGTCGGCGTGATCATCGGCACCGTCACGTGTCGGAAGCGCTGCCAGCGAGTGGCGCCATCCATCGAGGCGGCGTCGTGCAATTCCACCGGCACCCCTTGCAGACCGGCGAGAAAGATGATCATGCGCGGCCCGCCCACGCTCGTCCAGAGCGCAAGCGAGATCAGCCCCGGGATCGCCCAATCTTGCGACTCGAACCAGCGGGGCCCGGTAATTCCGATCTGATGGAGCGCGCCGTTCAGGAGCCCCCAATCTGGCTGGAGCAGCCAGGCCCAGAGGATCGTCGAGGCGACGATCGGGATCAGCGAGGGTATGAAGAAGAGCGTGCGGAAGAACGACGTTCCCAGCACCTTCACGTTCAGAAATAACGCGGCGGCGAGCGAGCC
>JBOGTX010000238.1:0-4971 GCA_050695695.1 Chloroflexota bacterium | reverse complement strand
CGTTTACATAGGGACGAGCGCCTACGACAAGGGAACGGTCCACCTGGTCGAGGCGATGGGTCGGCTCTGGGACCAGGACGGCGGGGGATTCCCGCCCGACCTGGTGCTGGTCGGGCCGGTGCTGGATTCGTTTCGCGCCTTCCTGGAGACGCTTCCGCCAGGGCACCGCGCCCGGATCCACGTCCAGGGCTTCGTCGACGAGGCGGTGAAGCGCGACGCGCTGGACGCGGCGGCGCTGGTCGCGATGCCGTCGCGAACCGATTCGTTCGGGATCATTTACCTGGAGAGCTGGCTTTACCGTAAACCGGTCATCGGCGCACGGGCGGGCGGCGTTCCGGCGATCATCGACGATGGGGTGAACGGCTTTCTGGTCGATTTCGGGGACGTTGCCGACCTGGCCCGACGGATCGCGATGCTGGTCGAGGATGCGCGCCTCGCGGCCTCGCTGGGCGAGCGCGGCTATGCTAAAGTGATGGAGCGCTACACCTGGGATCGGATCTTTCCGGTGGTGGAGGAGGTTTACGAGCGACTATGTCCACCGGCAAGGGTGAGGTGACCGGTCAAGTCGAGGCGACGATGGCCCGCGTTCACGCGGCCGTTCCGTCACGGTCCGACGTTTCGCTGCCGCGTGGATCCGCCCGGAGCCGATCGAATGGCGAGCGTCTCTTCCCCGAAGACCTCTACCGAAACCTGCGCCAGGCCCGGATGATCGGCGGCGGCCTCTCGGTCGATGGCGCGCTTGGCTGGCGCACGCCGATCATCGGTCAGGCCTGGCTGCTGGTCCGGCGCCGAATCCACCAGGAGATTCGCATCTACATCGACGCGCTGACGACCCAGCAGAGCAATCTGAACACCCACCTGTTGCGCGCGCTGGTCCACATCGTCGAGACCCTCGATCGTCTCGGGCTCGACTCGCTCGTTCGGCGGCAGGAAGAGCAGGAAAGCACCATCGCCGCCCTACGGGCCGAGGTCCAGGAGTTGCACGGGCGGGTCGACGATCTCCAGGCGCGGTTCGACCAGGCCCTGCCGCTCCAGCGGCCGAACGGAGCCGGTGCGCGGCCCGAGAGCGACTGATCCGATGCGAGTCGCCTTCGTGGTGCAGCGGTACGGCGAAGAGATCTGTGGCGGCGCGGAGCAACACTGTCGGTTGGTCGCCGAGCATCTCGCTCCCTACCTCGAGGTCCACGTGCTCACCACCTGCGCCCTCGAGCACCTACCCTGGGATAACCACTATCGGCCCGGCGAATCGACCGTCAGGGGCGTCCAGGTCCACCGATTTCCGATCGATCAGGTCCGCGACCACCGCGCGTTCGACCGTCTGTCCTACACGGTCTACGGCGGCACGCACAGCTACCTGGACGAGCTCGCCTGGGTCGAGCTGATGGGCCCGCACTCTCCCGACCTGCTGAGCTACATCGCCCGGCAGCGGTCGGAGTACGATCTCTTCGTCTTCATGACCTACCAGTATTTCCCGACAGTTTTCGGCGTGCCGATCGTGCCGGAAAAGGCGGTGGTCGCGCCGCTCGCCCACGACGACCGCTCACTGTACCTGGACGTCTATAATCCGGTCTTCCACTTGCCGCGCCACATTATCTACAATACCGAGACCGAGCGCTCGATGGTCGAGTGGCGTTTCGATAACGCCGGGGTTCCGGGAACGGTGATTGGCACCGGCATCCACGATCCGGGAACCCGTGATACCGCCGGGTTTCGGGCGCGCCACGACCTCCAGGGCGATCTCCTGACCTACGTCGGGCGAATCGAGCCGGCCAAGGGGTGCCCTCAGCTCTTCGAGCACTTCATGCGCTACAAGCGCGAGCGGAGCGGAGACTTGACGCTGGCGCTGATCGGCAAGTCGGCGATGTCGGTGCCGCGGCACGACGACATTCGTCAGCTCGGCTTCCTTTCCGACGAGGAGAAGTTCTCCGCGCTCGCCGCCAGCACGGTCGTCGTCCTGCCGTCGGAGACCGAGAGCCTCTCGATGGCGAACCTCGAGGCGTGGACGGCCGGCGTGCCGGTCCTGGCGAATGGGCTCTGCCAGGTGCTGAAAGAGAACTGCCTGAAGGCGGACGGCGGCCTGTATTACACCTCATACGATGAGTTCGCCGCCTGCCTGGACATCCTGCTCGCCGAGCCGGACCTGCGCCGGTCGCTGGCGGCCAGCGGCCAGGAGTACGTCCGGGCGAACTATGGCTGGGACGCCATCGTCGCCAAATACCTGACGGTCTTCGCGCGGTTGGGGCTGGACGTCGACGGCGGGAACCAATCGGCCGACGACACCAACGACTCATTGTCGGAGCTTCCAAACCTCCAGATGCTGGAGAAAGACCCCGTCTTCCCCGGGCGGCCGATCCCGCGTGGCGACCTTCTCCGGTAACGAGATCGTCGGCCGCGCGACAACGTCCCCACTCAGACCGATCTCCGAGGGGCCGGGCAGATCCGGGGTGGAAACCCAGTAGACCGGGCGGCCGGCCGCCAACCAGCGACGAGCGGCGAGATTGGCCGCGGCGTCCATCCGCGGGTCTGGCCAGATCACGAAGCTGGTTCGTCCATAGAGGTATTGGAGCGGCGTCGAGAAGCGAATACCCGAGTCTCCCTCCGCGAGCAGGACCACCGCGTCGTCGGGCGTGGTCGCCGCGAGCGCGGCCACTTGCCGAATCGCCCCGCGATACTCGACGTAGCCGATCAGTGGGCGAGTTGCCGCGAGCAGGCCGACGGCCATCGTGATCGCGAGCCCGAACGGAACGATGCTCCGAGTGAATCGGTCGCGGGCGTTCACCGAGACCCGCGGTAGCAGGTAGGCAATGGCCAGGCAGAAGCCCGGGATCACCAGCGGGACCCAACGGCGCGCCGCCCAGTAATGGACCGGGGTGATCTTCATGTCGACCAGAAAGATGAGCGTATCGGCGAGGATCACCATAAGGGGCAGAATCGTTCGTCGATCGCGGGCTCCGCGCAAGAGCAGCATCCAGCCGAGCGTACCGAGGACCAGTCCGAGTGGCGTGATGTACCAGCCGAGGCGAACGAAGCTCTCCAGGTTGTTCGCGGCAGCGAGCCGCGCCGCGTCCAATTGGATCGTTGCCAGGGGCACGTCGCCGAGCGGTCGAACGTAGGCGGCGTACACCGCCAGGGCGCCGGCCAGCAGCGGGAATAGCAGGGCGGCTGGCTTCTCCCAGGTGCCCGCGGTGACGAGAAGCCGGACTCGCCAGCGGACGGCCGGAAAAAGCACCAGGAGGGCCACGACCGCGAGCGCGACCAGGGCGCCCGCGCCGATCAGCAGCAGCAGCCGCGGCGACGTCGCGACCCGCAAGGTGGTGACCGCGTACCAGCTCGCGATCAATGCGGCGTGGAGAAGCGCCTGGGCAAGGATCAGGGCGTAGACCCCGACGAACCAGAGCCAGCGACGATCGAAGGCTCCGACCAGCCACTGATAGCCGAGCCAGGCGGCAATCAGAAACGGCAGCGGCAGCATCTCGATCTTGGCGAGGTGGACGCAGCCCAGGGCGAGTCCCGCCACCGACGACAAGACCGGACCTGGCGCGTCGATCGAGGCGACGAAGGCCAGAAAGCCACCGAAAAGCAGGAGCTGGGCAAGGATCTCGGCATCGGGATACCGCGCGAACCACACCTCGGCCGGCCCGATCGCCAGGAAGAGGGTCGCGATCGCGGCCACGGTCGTCCCAAACAGACGGCGGACCAGGAGAGAGAATCCGACCAGGCCAGCGATCGCTAACACGGGCGTTACCAGAAGCTCGGCCCCAATCCCGCCGATCCCATAGCCAAAAGCCAGAACGGCGGGATAAAAGTGAAACCCGTGGGGGACGACTCGATCGGTCGCCACGATGAAACCGCTTGGCACAACGCCAGCAAATCGCTCGAACATCAAGTAGAAGCCGGGGAGTCGACTCGCCGGTGCCGGGAAGAGCGCCTGGCGGATCGCCGGGGCCATCGCCGCGAGGGTGGGACTTCGGAGGACGATTCCTCCGCTTCGGGCGATAGCCGCGCCGGCGTTGACGTAGCTCCCTGGATCCAGCCCGCCGAGGATCCATTCGTCGGGCGGGAAATACAAGATCGCGCCGATGAGAATTGGGAGACCCAGGCCGGCCAGCGCGCCCGGGCTCACGTTCCGCCAGCGCCGACGGAACACGACGGTGCTCCCGACGACGAGTCCAACGACGCCAAGGGCCAGGACCACGACTGGGCGATCGAGTCCGAATTCGGCCAGAGTAAAGCCGGCCCAGCTTGTCAAGAGGAAAGCGGTGAAGAGGAGGAGAAAGGCGACTTCGAGGTAGTCCAGCGGGGCCGCCGGGAGCGGCTTCACGCTTTCTTTCTTTGGTCGCGCAAACGACGCCACGCTATCTCCAGCCCGGATGCGGTGGCCGTAGCTTAGCAAGTGAGGGCGGGCAAGGCAAGTCTGGTCTCCTCGGCCCGGGTAGGTCATTTGACGCTCCGTGGCACGGGGACTAGAATCCGGTCGCGAAAGATGAACCTTGAAGTGGACGAGGATGCCAATCCATGGACGTCAAGCTCGCGCCGTCGATCCTCGCCGCTGACTTTGGGCGATTGACCGAGCAGGTCCAGGAGATCGAGCGGGCCGGCGACGTCGATCGGGTCCACGTGGACGTGATGGACGGCCGATTCGTCCCGAATCTCAGCTTCGGACCGATGATCGTGTCGGTCGTCCGCCGGGCGACGCGCCTGCCGCTGGACGTTCACCTGATGATCGTCGAGCCCGGCCGCTATTACCAGGCGTTCGTGGACAGCGGGGCGAACCTGCTGACCGTCCACGTCGAGGCGTGCCCCCACCTCTACCGCGATCTCGAAGAGATCCGCAAGCTCGGTTGTCGGGCGGGGGTCGCGATCAACCCCGGTACCTCGCCGATCTTGATCGACTCGGTGCTCGACGTCGCCGACGTGATCCTGGTGATGTCGGTGAGTCCGGGATTCGGCGGGCAGCAGTTCATCCCGGAA
>JBOGTX010000237.1:0-7481 GCA_050695695.1 Chloroflexota bacterium | reverse complement strand
ATGCTGGGCTTCCAGGAGACGTACCGTTTCGATTTCATGAAGGTGAACCCTCGCGCCTCTTACCACGTCGAAGACTGGGGCGTGACGATTCGCTACAGCGGCCAGACGCACCAGAGTCCGACGATCGTCGACGTTCCGGTCAAATCGGTGGCGGATTGGCGAAAGATCGAGCCGCTGCGGCCGGACCGGGGCGTGCTTGGCGCCCACCTCGACGCGCTCCGGTTGATTGGGGCCGGGCTTGGCGGACGGATACCCTTCTTGATGACCGTCTTCAATCCGCTTTCGCTCGCCGGCGATCTGGTTCAGTCGGACCAGGTGTTGATCGCGCACCTGAACGAAGCGCCGGAGGTCGTCCACCAGGCGCTCGCGGCGATCACCGAAACGTTCGTCAATTACACGAAAGCGATCCTGGATACCGGGGCGAGTGGCCTCTTTTTCGCCACGACGTCCTGGGCGAGTCGCGACGCGATCTCGCCGGAGCAGTATCGGACCTTTGGGCGGCCCTACGATCTGAAGGTGCTCGAAGCGGCCAAAGCGGCCGAGTTCAATCTCCTGCACGTGTGCGGCGACAACAACCTGCTGTTCGACCTGGGAGACTACCCGGTTCACGCGGTGAACTGGGCGTCGACCTCGCCGACGAACCCCACGATCGCCGAGGCCGCTCAGCGACTCAAGCCCGCCCTGGTCGCGGGGATCTCGCGCGCCGCGCTGGTGGCCGAATCCCCTGAGCCCGCGCTGGCTGAAGCGCGACGGGCCCGCCAGGAAAGTGGGGGCAAACGCTGGGCTCTGGGCCCGGTGTGCTCGATTCCCACGACCTCGCGGAGCGAAACGATCGAAGCCCTGCGCGGGTTCGTCACCGGGGCCGCGTCGTAGCGCGCCGGAACCTTGAAGCGCGACCGGTGACGCGGCGGTGGCGTGGAACCGGGAATCAGAGCGCGTCGGGATGGGCGACGACGAGGCTCGCGTTGTGCCCGCCGAAGGCGAGCGAGTTCGACATGGCGATCCCGATCTGGCGACTGCGCCCAACGTTGGGCACGTAGTCCAGGTCGCACTCCGCGTCGGGATGATCCAGGTTGATCGTCGGATGGACGTAGCCGTCGCGAATCGAAAGGATCGTCGTGATGAACTCGACCGCCCCGGCCGCGCCGATCAGATGGCCGACCAGCGACTTGGTCGAGCTGATCGGAATCCGGTAAGCGTGCTTGCCGAGGGCTAGCTTGATCGCCTGGGTCTCGAACTTGTCGTTCAATGGCGTCGAGGTGCCGTGGGCGTTCAGGTAGTCTAGCGCGGTGGGAGGCAGGCCGGCCTGGCGCAGCGCCCGGTGCATCGCGCGCGCCATCGGCTCGCCGGTGGTATCCGGGGACGTCATGTGGAACGCGTCCGCGGTGGCGCCATAACCGGCCACTTCGGCGTAGACCCGTGCGCCGCGCGCGAGCGCGCGATCGCGGTCTTCCAGCACGACGACCCCCGCGCCCTCACCCATCACGAAACCGTCGCGATCGCGATCGAAGGGACGACTTGCCCGCTCCGGAGCGTCATTTCGGCGCGACAGCACCTTGCAGCTACAGAACGCCGCGATCACGAACTTGGTGATCGCCGCGTCGACTCCCCCGGCGAGCATCACCGGCGACGTGCCCACGCGGACGTCCCCAAAAGCTTCGCCGATGCAGTCGGAACCGGTGGCGCAGGCGGTGGCGAGGCAGCGGCTCGGTCCGCGCAGTCCGAATTGAATCGACACCTGGCCAGCCGGCATGTTCGGAATCATCATCGGGGCCAGAAAAGGGCTGACCCGACGCGGCCCTTCCTCGATGAAGGTGCTGTGCTCGTCTTCCAGCGTGTGCATGCCGCCCATGCCGGTGCCAATGCTGACCCCGACGTCGTAGGGGTCGAAGCATCCCTCGGTCAGGCCGGCGTCGGTGAGGGCCATGCTCGCCGCGCAAACCGCCATCTGGGTGGAACGATCCATCCGACGCGCCTCTTTGCGGCTGATCCAGCGCTCGGGGTCGAAGTCGTCGACCGTGGCCGCGATACGAGTCGGCAGGTCGCTTGGATCGAAGGCGGAGATCGTCTTGACCCCACTTCGTCCAGCTTGCACGCTGGCCCAGAAGGAATCGACCCCGATCCCGAGCGGGGTCACGACCCCGAGGCCCGTCACGAGGACCCGTCGCGCTTCGGTCATTCCAGCCACCTTTCCTTCCAACGTTATAACACCGGTCTGGCGATAGGGATACCGTGGGGCCTTGTTATTGCACTCGCTCGTTCGAGAATCGGCGCGAACGCGCGGTGGGATGGGGCCGGTGTACGAGATCAACGTCGAACGGCTCGACTGCCCGACGGTGGGCGAACAGCCAATCGAGATCGTCGAGCGCAAGGGGATTGGCCATCCGGATTCGATTTGCGACGGCATCATGGAACGGGCGGCGGTCGCCCTGGCCAAGGAGTACCGGCGCCGACTCGGGTGCGTCGTTCACTTCAACCTCGACAAAGGGCTGCTGGCGGCCGGATCGGCCGAGCGCTGGTTTGGCGGCGGCCGACTCGTCGCCCCGATGCGCCTGGTCTTTGGCGACCGAGCGACCTATCGGTGGAGCGGGATCGACGTTCCGGTCGGAGATATCGTGCGTGACGCCGCCCGGGCGTGGTTTCGGGAGCACCTGCCTCGGATCGACCCGGACCGCGACGTCGTCTATCAATCGGAGCTGCGCGAAGGCTCGACCGAGCTTCAACGCACCGTCCGACCCGGGACTCAACCCGCGCCAGCGAACGATACCTCGGCCGCGGTGGGCTACGCGCCGCTCAGTGGCACCGAGCGACTGGTGAAAAAGGCGACGACCTATCTGAACGGGGCGGACTTCAAGCGCCAGTTCCCCGACGCTGGCGAAGACGTCAAGGTCATGGCCTTTCGGATGGCGACGTGCTGCCGGCTGACGGTCGCGCTCCCGTTTCTGGCGACCGACGTGACCAGCGAGAATCAGTACTTTCGCCGCAAGTCCGAGGTGGCGCGCGCCCTGATGGCCTACCTCGATCAACTGCCATCGCGGCCGCCGCTGCTCGATCTGGAGCTGAACAGCCTGGACGCGCCGGGCGCCCAGGCGGCCGGCGTCTATCTTACCCTGCTTGGAACGTCCGCCGAGGATGGCGACTCCGGGGAAGTTGGTCGGGGAAACCGGGTCAACGGCGTCATCTCGCTGAACCGACCGTCCTCGGCGGAGGCGGCGGCGGGAAAGAACCCGGTCAGCCACGTCGGAAAGCTCTACAACGTGCTGAGCTTTCAGCTTGCTCGACGAATTCACGAACAGGTTTCCGGCGTACGCGAAGTCTACGTCTGGCTCGGCAGCCAGATCGGTCGCCCGGTGAACGATCCGGCGATGGCCGCGGTTCAGGTCGTCCTGGCGCCGAGATGCCGGATTGGTCCGGTCCAACGCGCCGCGAGCGCGATCGTCCAACACGGGCTGGACACGCTCGACGAGCTCTCCAACGCGCTGATCGAGGGCACGGTCAGGATCTACTAGCGCCGCCCGAGCAGGTGTCTCAGAAGGTCTCCGCTTGCCCATTCGTCGCGCCGGGACGGGCGACACCCCCGCCGGATGCGACTTTCGTCCATCATCTCAACCATTTAACGGAAATTTAGCACTTTTGCCGGTCAACCAGGATTTCGGGCGGGCATTTGCTGGTATACTAGCGACCACTCTCTAGGAGGCCGCCTGGGCCCGGCTTCGTCCGGGGCCGGCCGCGGCTTCCGGCTGGAAGTATGGTAGCTTATCCCCGCGCCATCAGCATGGCCTTCCCCACGGGCCGACAATTCGCGTCGAGCGCCGACGATCCTGGTTAAGTCTCCTGGCTGATCAGGCTCGGCTGCTCGCGCCAACGAGGCTACAACGATGGAAAGGCGCCTTCTGATCGCGGCGGCCCTGGTTCTTCTGCTCGCCGCGCACCGCTCTCCCCCCGCCTACGCGGCCGATTCGTCCCAGCAGCTCGTGAATCTGATCAATGCCGAACGTGCGCGTCAGGGGATGCCGTCGTTGGCGGTCTCGTCCGAGCTGAACGCGTCCGCCAGCTCGTACGCGCGAGAGATGGCCAGCGCTGGATTCTTCGCCCACGTCGCGCCCGACGGCTCGACCCTGGTGACGCGCGACACCGCGGCGGGATACTCGGGTGGAACGTACTTCGAGGAAAATCTGGCGGCCGAGTGTGCTTCTCCGGAGCAGGTGATCGCCGCGTGGCTGGATAGCCCGCCCCACCGCGACAACTTGCTTTCGGCAAACGTCGACGAGATCGGAGTTGGACACGTCGACCAACCGGGCTCGCGTTACGTCACCTATTGGGTCGCCGAATTCGGGGCGCGCGCCCCGGACGCGCGGATCGGCCAGCGGATCTCCTCCCGTGGCGGCCAGCGCTCGACGGAACGGCCGAGCGTGCGGGTCGTCCAGAGCCCGCCGATCGTTCCAGCTCCAGTGGTCGCTCCGCCGCACTCGGCCACGGTCACGCCGCCACGCCTGCCGCCGGCCTCGCTCGTCGGATCGTTCGCCCCCGGCGATCTGGGGCGGCCGCTGACCGGAGTGATCGCCGACCGGGTCATCAACGGGCAGATCGTGCAATACTTCCAGCGTGGCGTCCTCGAGTGGCATCCGGAGAACGGCCCTGGCTTTCAAATCGAGCGGCGCCTGATCGGCGACGTCCTCCATCCCGCGTCGGATCCGCCCCGAGCCCCGAGCGACGCGCCGCCGGGTCCCTCCGAGTACTTCCCGTTCTCGCCAGGGCAGGCGACCGGCCTGGGCCACTTCGTGGCGGATTTCACCCGCGACGGTCAGCCAATCTACTTCAAGCAATATTTCGACCGCCACGGAGGCGTCAAGGCGTTCGGCTTTCCCAAGGATGAGCCATTTTTGCGCGATGGTCTCTGGACCCAGCGTTTCCAGGCGGCGGTCTTCCAGTACCATTCGGAGTACGACCGAGAGGGAATCATTCCGGGGACCAACCTGCCGTGGCGGTACTTCCGGGTTCAGCTTCGTCTGCTGGGGGAACAATACGTCCAGGCGAAGCACCTGCCGTTCCACGATTGACCGGGCAGCCAGCCTGCCTTGACATCATCGCGGCCCGGGCGTAGGATCCGGGATAGGGTTTTGTTAAAAAACCCGGCCTCGCGTGTCAAAAAGTACATGAAGATATCACTGGCGTTGACGGAACGAGTAAGTCGGGCGAACGGCATCAGAGAGTCCGGGGTTGGTGCGACCGGACGTCGAGCCCGATCGAAAATCACTCCTGAGCTATCGGGCTGAAGTCGGACCGGGAGGTCCATTCGCTAGGCCCGATCGGATTCGTCGCCCGTTAGCCGCGACGTCGGTTCGCGCCAGCTTGCTGGCGCCGACTCGAGTTAAGCGCGCCCCCCGGCGAATGAGGGTGGTACCGCGGGAGTTGATAGCTCTCGTCCCCAATGGAGACGAGGGCTTTTTTGTTACCCGGGGACAAGCGTGTTGAATCTAAGCGAGGTCACCCGGCGGGTGATCTCGGAGGAGGATCAAATGTTCAAACCGGTCTCGAGCAAGCCGGACTTCGTGGCGATGGAGCATCAGACCCTCGCCTTCTGGAAGGAGGCCCGGGCGTTCGATCAACTGGTTCGCCAGAACCGCGGCCATGCCCGCTTCTCGTTCCTCGACGGGCCGATCACCGCGAATAATCCGATGGGCGTCCATCACGCCTGGGGGCGCACCTACAAGGACGTCTTTCAGCGCTATCAGGCGATGCTTGGCAAGGACGAACGCTACCAGAACGGCTTCGACTGCCAGGGCCTCTGGGTCGAGGTCGAGGTCGAGAAGCAGCTTGGGCTGAACTCGAAACGGGAGATCGAGGCCTACGGCCTCGCCGAGTTTTCCAAGCGCTGCCGTGAACGGGTTTGTACCTACGCCGAGGTGCAGACCGAGGAGTCGATCCGCCTCGGGCAGTGGATGCACTGGGACCATTCCTACTACACGATGACCGACCAGAACATCGAGTACATCTGGCACTTTCTGAAGGTTTGCCAGGAGAAGGGATGGCTCTACCGAGGCGCGCGGTCGCTGCCGTGGTGCACCCGGTGCGGAACGTCGCTCTCGCAGCACGAGCTGATCGACAGCTACCGCGAGGTGACTCACCTGTCGGTGACGATCAAGCTGCCCTTGAAGGGACGTGCGAACGAATCGATCCTGGTCTGGACGACGACTCCCTGGACGCTGCCAGCCAACGTCGCGGCGGCGGTGCACCCGGACCTCGATTACCTGGCGGTGCGCCAGGGCGACGAGACGTTTTATCTGGCGAAGAACACCGTCGGCGTGCTCAGGGGACCGTATACCGTCGAGCGCACGCTCAAGGGCTCGGAGCTCGTTGGGCTGGAATATGTCGCGCCCTACGCGGACGTGCCGGCGCAGCGAGGCGTCGTTCACCGGATCGTTCCCTGGACCGAGGTATCCGAAGAGGAGGGGACCGGCGTCGTCCACATCGCGCCGGGATGTGGCGCCGAGGACTACGCGCTGAGCAAGGTCGAGAATCTGGCGGTGATCGTGCCGATCGACGACGCCGGTCACTATTTCGACGGATTCGAGTGGCTGAGCCGGCGCGCCGTCTCCGAGGTTGCCCAGCCGATCGTGAACGACCTCTCCCAGCGCGGGTTGCTCTACGTGGCGGCCGATTACACCCACCGCTATCCGGTTTGCTGGCGGTGCGCGTCGGAGCTGGTGTTCAAGCTGGCCGACGAGTGGTTCATCTCCGCCGACCGGGTTCGCCCGCTCATGATCCAGGCGGCGCGGGGGGTCGAGTGGGTGCCCGATTGGGCCGGCAAGCGGATGGAAGACTGGCTCAACAACATGGGCGACTGGAGCATCTCGCGGAAGCGCTACTGGGGCTTGCCGCTCCCGTTCTACATCTGCGGGTGTGGCGAGCTGACGGTGGTGGGATCGAAGGCCGAGCTCGAGAAGCTGGCAGTTAGCGGGCTCGATCAGTTGCACGAGCTGCACCGGCCCTGGATCGACGAGGTCAAGATCCGCTGTCCGAAGTGCGGCGGGGTCGCGTCGCGAGTGACCGAGGTGGGCGACTGCTGGCTCGACGCCGGAATCGTGCCCTTCTCGACGCTCGATTACTTGACCAACCGCGAATACTGGGACGAGTGGTTCCCAGCCGACCTGGTGCTCGAGATGCGCGAGCAGATCCGACTCTGGTTCTATTCGATGCTATTCATGAGCGTGACCCTGGTTGGAAAGGCGCCGTACCAGCGCGTCTTCGTCTACGAAAAAGTGTTCGACGAGTTCGGCCGCCCGATGCACAAGAGCGCCGGCAATGCGATCTCGTTCAGCGACGCGGTCGAGCGAATGGGCGCGGACGTGATGCGCTGGATCTACTGCGGGTCGAACCCGGAGGCGAACCTGAATTTCGGGTTCAACCTGGCCGACGAGACCCGGCGGAAGCTGCTGACGCTCTGGAACGTGTACTCGTTCTTCGTCACCTACGCGAAC
>JBOGTX010000236.1:0-4911 GCA_050695695.1 Chloroflexota bacterium | reverse complement strand
AGTTTACCCAGACCCACTCCGGTCTCCAGATCGATTGGACCACTTACACCAGCCCGGCCGAGGAGACGAACAAGATCGAGACGTCGGTCGCCTCGGGCAGCGGCCCGGATATCTTCGAGTTCGGCACCACCGTCTTGCCGACCGCCGCCGCGACCGGCGACTACGTGATCCTTTCGACCTCGGATTGGGACGCGATCGGCGGCCAGGCGAAGTTCTTCCCGGCCTCCCTGAAGATGGCCGGGCTGAACCCGTCGCAGTTGATCGGCATCCCGGAATACGTCGCGCCCTACGCGATGGTCTACAACACCGAGCTCTTCTCCGCGGCCGGCGTCAAGCCTCCGGCCACCTGGACTGATTTGGTCCAGGCGGCGACGAAGATCAATAATCCCAGCAAGGGCATCTGGGGCATCGCGATGGACCCATCCGATCCCTTCGATCCCTGGCACATCCTCTGGCTGATGACCCGGCAGCTCGGCGGCGACTTCGTCAGCGACGACCTCACCAAGGCGACCATGGATAGCGAGGCGGTCTACACCGCGAACCGCTTCTGGTTCGACTGGATGGCCAAGTACAAGATCGCCGACGTCGCCGACGCGACGTTCAAAGGCCCCGACGAGCTGAACGCGTTCGACAGCGGCCACGCCGGCATGCTGGTCATGCAGGCGGCAACCTTGAAGCCATCGCTCGACAAGTCGTCGGTGGCGGGAAAGTACGCCTTCAGCCCGATGCCGACGATTCCCTACGGCATGTCCGCCCTGCCGACGAATGGCGTGCCGGTCCAGTCGTTCGTCTCCGGCCAGTACCTGACGTTGACCAAGTACAGCAAGCAGCACGACCTCGTCCTGGAGTGGTTCAAGTTTCTCACCGACACGCCCCAGCAGACGCTTTTCCTGACCGCCTACGGCTACATGCCGTCGATCGTCGACGCCTACAAGCAGCCGACGCTGGATACGCCGTTCTGGCAGACCTTCGTCACCTCGGAGAACAACTCCTACGGGACGCCGCTGACCGGCGCCTGGGGGCCGATCGAGACGGTGGTCGGGGGCTACTGCTCGAAGATCGCGGCGTCGATCGCGACGAACAGCTATCAGTCCGGCGATCTGAAGAAGGCGCTCGCCGCCGCGCAGATCCAGGTCCAGAAGCTGCTCGACGCCGAGCAGGCCAAGAAGAAGTCCGCGTGACCCAACCCGCGTCGGGCGAGCGCTAGGTCGTGTCGCCCGGCCTCGTGCCAGCCACCGCCGACACCGCGGTCGTGACGCGCCGACCGCCCTGGCGTGGCCTGCTTGCCTGGATCGGGGGAGAGCGGGCCACCTCGGTGCCCTATTACCTGCTCGCGCCGACCCTGCTGTTTCTGATCGTCATCGTTCTGGTGCCCTTCGTTCTGAGCGTCTACGTCAGCCTGACCGAGCTGAATCAGTACACCATCGCCCACTGGCTGCAGGCGCCCTTCGTGGGCCTCGCCCACTACGTCGACGCGCTGACCCAACCCGGCGCGGTTTCGGCGTCGTTTCCGGAATCGATCTGGGCCAGCGTGTCATTCTCGGTGCTGACGACGGTGGCGATCGTACCGATCGCGATCGTCGCGGCCCTGATGATGGATGGCGACTTCCCGGGCCGCGGGTTCTTCCGGTCGCTCTTCCTGATCCCCTACGTCATTCCGTCATTCGTCAACGCGATCGTCTGGCGGCTGATCTTCTTGAACAACTACGGGCTCGCCGATCGAGTCCTGCCGCTGGCCCACCTGGGGAACCGAACCGACTTCTGGCTGATCGGCCCGCGCACCTTCTGGGCGATGGTCATCGCCGACGTCTGGGCGTCGTGGCCGTTCGTCTACCTGCTGGTCCTGGCCGCGCTGCAGGCGGTGCCATCGGACGTCGAGGACGCCGCCGAGATCGACGGCGCCGGCGGCCTCGCGCGGTTCTTCGACATCACCCTGCCCTTGATTCGGCCGACCCTGACGTTGGCGATTCTGCTCTCGACGATCTTCCACTTCAACAACTTCACGCTGCCGTTCGTCATGTTCGGCACGCCCCCGCCGGCCGCCGTGGACGTGCTTCCCCTGACGGTTTTGATCAACTCGTTCCAGATCTTCAACTTCGGGCTGGGCGCGGCCATGTCGGTGCTGACCTTGCTGATCATGATGATTCCGGCGACCCTGTACATGCGGCTGGTCCACCTGGGAGGGCTGGAATGAACGTCCGCTCCGCCCGCCGGCGGGCCGGGATCGCCCGCTCGCTGCTGCTGGCGCTCTATTCGTTGGTGATTGTCATTCCGATCGTCTACATGCTCGACATCTCGCTCACCGCCGAAGACCAGATCGAGTTCGGGCCGCTCGTTCCGACGACGCTCGACCTCGAGAACTACGTCACGATGTGGACGACGGTCCACCTCTCGCTGTACCTGGCGAACAGCCTGATCGTCTCGATCGCCTCGGCGGTGCTCGCGACCGGGCTGGCCCTTGGGGGCGCGTACGTCTTCGCACGCTTTCGCTTCCCGGGCCGCGACATCTTTGGAATCAGCCTGATCGCCGTCCAGACGATCCCGACGATCATGCTGCTGCTACCGCTCTTCATCATTTACGTCATTCTTCAGAACGCGCTCCACGTCAAGATCATCGGCAGCCTGGCCGGGCTGATCGTCACCTACCTGACCTTCGCGCTGCCCTTCGCGGTGTGGTTGCTGGCGTCGTACCTGAGGGCGCTGCCCGCCGAGCTGGAGGAGGCCGGGCTGGTGGATGGCTGCTCGCGCTTCCGGGTGATCGTCGACATCGTCCTGCCGCTGGCCCTCCCGGCGATCGTCGTCACGCTGATCTTCTCGTTTCTCCTATCCTGGAACGAAGTCCTCTTCGCGAGCGTGCTGACCAGCGACGCGACCCGAACCCTGGGCATCGGCCTCCAGGGCTACCTGACGACCGGTGAGGCGGGCGGCCAGGTCTACTGGAACCAGTTGATGGGAGCCAGTCTGGTCAGCTCGATTCCCGCCGCCGTCCTCTTCCTGGGCGTCCAGCGGTTCATCGTCCAGGGGCTCACCCACGGGGCCGTCCGGGGGTAACCGGGCGTCGTGCTTTGGACACTCGGCATGATGCTTGATGCAGGTGTGCTACCATGGAGGATGTCGTACTACCCACGTCCAAGAGGTGAGCGCCATGCGCGAGCTCAGCACGGTGGTGACCCGCAAGGGACAGATTACGGTTCCGATCGAGATCAGAGATGCCCTGGGACTCCGTCAGGGCGATCGGGTTACCCTCGTGCTCGAAGAGGGTCAGGTCCGGCTGCGGAAGACCAGAAGCGTGGTTGACCGGACCGCCGGCGTGCTCAAGCAGGATGAAATGCCCTTGCCAGCCGAGGAGCTCCGGGCCGTCGCCGAGGAGGCGATCTCGGAGGACGTCGTAGCGCGACTGAGACAGTAGCGTGGCCTCGGCATTCTTGGATACGAACGTCATCCTTCGCCACCTGCTTGGGGATCATCCCGATCATTCGCCCCGCGCCACCGCGTATTTGCGGCGGGTCGAGATCGGTGAGATCGAGGTCCAGACCACCGATACCGTCGTCTTCGAGTGCGTGTTCACCCTCGATCGTTTCTATCGACGTCCGAGGTTCCAGATTCGCGATGCATTGCTGCCCCTGTTGGAGCTGCCCGGGATCGTCTTGCCGGGCAAGCGTCGCTATCGCCAAGTTTTTGACATTTACCTCGACGACAATGTGTCGTTCGCCGATGCGTTCCATGCCGTGGCGGCGCGGCACTTGAAGCTCGATCAGATCGTTTCGTTCGACCGTGGACTGGACCGTGTACCGGGAGTGATCCGGATCGAGCCATAGACTGGAATTGTCGTCGTCATCCGGATGACCCCGGGCCAAGCTTGATCGACGATGCTCGCTAAACACATCTAGCCTTGCTCGCCTCTCCGCCTTCCCTCGCGAGATCTGGTATGCTCGACGCTTAGCAGGCCAAAGCATCGTCGCCGAGTTGACCCGTGTGACGAGGAGGTCATCCGATGGCGGCCGACTCCGCGCGCGCCAACGCATCACCCGACCACCAGAAAGCCCGCCACCCGGCGGCAGTCGATCGCGGAGCGGCCGGTCCGTCGATTCTTGGCGGCGATCTCGACCCGAGGCCGACTGCCATCGGGCGTGGTCCGCTCGAGGTCGTGGCGGCCTTGCCGGCCGCGCCACCGGAGGTTCGGGCGCGGGTCATGGGGCAGCTTCAGCGGGTATTGGGGAACGACTACGTCCAGCGGGTGGTCAGCCGAGCGCGAGCCAGTGGCGCGCTGACCGCGGCCCCGGTGACCACTCGATCGGCGGATTCGGCGGTGATTCGGCGCGCCCCGCCGACCGCGGGCGTGGCCGAGCCGACTGTTGGCAATCCGACCGGCCCGGCCGCCGATCCGCTCGACGCCGACGCGGTGAAGGCGGCGATCGGCTATCACGTCAAGCAGCCGGGGCTCTTTCCGCCGGCCCTGATCAAGCGAATCCAGACCCGGCTGAACGTGGAGGCGAGCGGCGCCGTCGACGAGGACACCGTGCAGGCGATCGCGCGGTTCCAGCAGACTTTCGCCACCGCCGAGCCCCCGCTCAAGGTGGACGGCAAGGCCGGCCCGCGCACCCTGCCGATGCTCTTCCCAAGTGGCCTGGCCGACGAGAAGCACGAGCAGAGTTTTGCCAAGGCCGCCCACGATATCTTCGACGAATGGGACAAGCTGAAGGACGCGAAGGGCCGGGCGCTCGCCCTGGTCAAGAAGGTGAATCACGAGCTCACGACCGCGGGCGTGCCGGCGGTGAACGAATTCGTCACCAAGCTCTCGGGCGGCGCGGTCGGCGAGTTCGACGCCGTGAATTGGATCATGGCGATCGACTCGGCGGCCGTCTCGAAGGACACGCCGACCGACGAAGAGGCCGGCGAGATCGTCAACAC
>JBOGTX010000235.1:0-4431 GCA_050695695.1 Chloroflexota bacterium | reverse complement strand
GTGTAGCCGCTACTGGCGACGAATCCGCCAGAGCTGGCGCTGTAGGTGCCGCAGGTCGTCGGGCTGCCGCCGCCCGGCACTAGAGAGGTGATGACGAGGTGGGAGTCGTCGTTGGGGACGGTGCCGGTCCCGCCGGCGTATTGGACTTGCCCTTCGATCGTGTTCGATGGGGCCGGGCTCGCGTTGCTCCAGGCGGTTGGATGGGTCGCGGCCCAACGCGCCCCGCTGCGCGCGGCATTGGTGATCGCGACGTCGCGCTCGAACATGAAGCCAAATTCCATGATGCCCAGCATGATCAGGAAAAGGAGCGGCGCCACCAGCGCGAACTCGACGAGCGACTGCCCGCGCTGCTGGGCGTTCCTCGCGCGAGGCTCGGCTCGGCGGGCGTGATGGGCTAGATTTCTCGGATCTGTCACGGCGTCGCTCAACCCTTTCCCCAGTGCCATCGTCGGTGAGCTCGTTGGCCGATCGGTCCCTTTCGGACGTGTCGGCTTCATCCGCAGCATACCGGTTCGGGCTTAACGCGCGCTTAAGAAAAGCGCGAATTCGGCAGGATGTCCGGGGGAGTGGCGATAGTACCTTCGGCGGGAGGGCGAAAGCCCCGGGCCAGCCTGGCCGGTAGCTTGTTGAACTCGGACCGGTTGGTGGCGCTTCCCTTGTCAGTACGAGCGCGAGCGAGGAATGACAGAACTGCTGCCTTGCCGAAATGAATAAAGCATCTTTATGAACTTTCACCGATTGCGCGAATCCCGACCGAATCCGTTCTTGCCAGGCAGAGCTTGCCCGCCCGGTGCCCAAGGTGCTCGGTCAAGTCCGTCAGCGGTCGGTGGACTCGCGCAGGCTGTATCCCGCGCCGCGAATGAAGTGCAGTAGCAGTTGCTCGCCCGGCCCATGGAGCTTCTCGCGCAGGTGGTGCAGGTGAACTTCGACGGTGTTCGAGGATTCGTCGGAATGATCCGGCCAGACTTCGGCGAAGATCGTCGCCCGGTCGAAGACGCGCCGAGGGGCGCGCATGAATAAGAGCAGCAGATCGAACTCTTTCGGAGTGAGAGTGATCTGGCGGGTGCCCCGGCGCGCGGCGCGCTCCAACGGATCCACCACGAGGTCGGCGAATCGGAGGCGGACCGCGCCATCGGCGCGATGCCGGCGCAAGAGCGCGCGAACGCGGGCGAGCAATTCGGCGAGCTCGAAAGGTTTGGTCACGTAATCGTCGGCGCCGAGATCGAGCGCCGCGACCCGCGTGGCGAGCTCGCGCCGGGCGGTCAGCATGATGATGATCGCGCTGGTTTGAGCGCGTAACCCGGCGCACAGGGTGATGCCATCGACGTCCGGGAGCATGATGTCGAGCAGGATGACGGCCGGTTGGGTTTGTCGGGCAAGGTCGATCGCTGATTCACCGGAATCGGCGACGGTCACGTCGTAGCTATCGTGGGTGAGCGCGCGCTGCAAGAAACGTCGCACGAAGACGTCGTCGTCTACCACCAGAACGCGGTCTCGCATGCGCTCACCTCATCATCTCGGGCGATCGGGGCGGGTGACATCGCCGAACGCTTCTACCTGCCCCGATCGCCCGGGTTCGGGAGATCGATCGAGGGATTGGCGGCAAGCGGGAGCTCGACGGTGAACCGGCTCCCCTTTCCGGGCGCGCTTTCGACCAGAACCCGGCCGCCGTGGCCTCCGGCGAGCCACTGGACGATCGCCAGTCCCAGGCCGCTGCCAGTGATCGGACGCGCGCCTGACTTGAGCCGCGATGACTTCCCGCGATAAAAGCGCTCGAAAATGTGGGGCAGGTCGCTCGGGTCGATCCCGACCCCCGAATCGACGATGCTCGCCCGCGCGATGTCGGATTCCTGACGAAGCTCCAGGCGGACGCTCCCGCCGGCCGGCGTGTAGCGCGTCGCGTTCTCGATCAGCTCCTCGAACATCTGCCGAAGCCGGACTTCATCGCCGGCGATGAGCGTGGGCTCGATCGCGCCGAGCTCGAGGCTCAGCCCTCGCGTTTCCGCGAGCTGCTGCCAGACGGCCGTGAGCTCCTGAAGAATTGTATCGAGGCGGACCGGATGACGCGCGATCGTGTCTTGCTCGTCGGCTTCCGCGAGGAGCAGCAGGTGAGAGAACGCGCTCGCCAGCCGTCGGAACTCCGAGCCAACGTCCTCGATGGTTTCCCGCAGCTCCAATGGTTGGCTCGCGCTTTCCCGCCGCAGCAGCTCGAGATTTCCGTCGAGCGTGGTGAGGGGCGTGCCGATTTCGTGAGCGATGTCGCTGACGAACCGTCGCTGGCGGGCGAGGGTTTCGTCCACCTGCCCCTTGGCGGTGGCCAGCTTTTCCAGCGCCCGGTTGAGCTGGTGAATCAGCGGTAGGGCGAGCGCCGGCAACGGAATGGCCCAGGGAGCCTGCCAGACGCACACGGCAATCAAGGCGCCGTCGCCGATCAGCGCGGCGTACTGCGCGCCGGACTGTCGCGCGAGATTCGCGACGCAGGCGGCCAGGGAACGCCGCTGGGTCGCCGCGACGACGCCACTCAGCACCCCGACCGCGACCGCGACGTGGACGATCCCCGCCGCGACCGCCGCGCCGGTCGCCTGGGGCGTCGTGAACGGCGGCCGCGCCGGACTCCAAAGCGCGGCGTAGACCATCGCCGCGCCGCCGACGACCAGGGCGTGCTGCCCACCGCTGAAGAGAACGTTGAACCACGAGCGGCGCATTGCCGCGCTGTAGAGGATCGTCGCCGCCGCCGCGATCGCGACGGCGAGCGCGGCGGGAAAGAGCAGAATCGCCGCGAACTCGACCGCGGTGCCGAGATTCATCTTCTGATTCGGCCCCAGTTTGACCGGAAAGAGCCCCGCCAGGGTCGCGCCGACAAACAGCGCCGCCACGATGATCTTCGCGCGAACGTCATCGCCGACTGCGATCCCCAGCGAGTCGTGCCGAAGCAACAGGTATTCGAGAGCGGCTCCCAGCAGCGGTACGACGAAGATGTATCCCCAGGCGAACCTGGGGTATTCCGACGCGCTCATTGTCGTCTTCCCCGTGGCAACGAAGCGAAGCTCCCCAGAACGTGACCGGATTCCGCCCCGAGCCGCGGGAAACCTACTTCGCGAGGCCGGGTGGCAGCGCCACGTTCACCGTGGTGTAGGTCGGAACGGGACCGCTCGTGCCGGAGACCGCGACCGAGCTTCCGTGCGAGGACACTGTCGCCTGAACCGGGAACGAGCCAGATCCGTCATCCGGCACCGCGATCGAAAGCTGGACCGTCGCGACCCCGTCTTGCACGCCGAGGACCTGTCCGATCACCGAGATCGTCCGCAAGGCGTCGCGATCGCTCGACGGAATTTGGACGTGGGCATTCACCTCGAGGGGCTGACCGGAGGGCAAGCTGACGTGCACCGGAGGATCTCCACCGCACCAATCGACCTCGGCTCGGGCAATGCCGCCGATTCCGAGCCAGATCTGGGAAGCGGCAAACAGCGAAAGAGCGACACGACCAAGCTGCTTCAAGGTAGTCTGTCTCCTTTTAACGCGCCTGGCACCGGAGGCGATTCCCGGCACCGGCCCGGTGTCGGTCGCCCACCGGGCCGCGGGAAAGCCAGGGCCAGCCAGAACGATGGGACTCGGACGATGGATCGGGCTGATTATAGCACCCGAAAGCTTGCCCGAGCGATGAACTCTAGCGCCGAATGCTGCTATAATTCCAACCGGTGCCACCCTTCAATGGATTCAGCGCCTTGCCGGAATCACACTTGGAGGCTCGATGAAAAACTATCCTGTCGAAAAGATCCGCAACGTCGGCCTCTTTTCGCACGGCGGCCACGGGAAGACGACCCTTGCCGAGGCCATGCTCTTCGATGCCGGCGCGATCAGTCGGCTTGGCCGGGTGGATGATGGCTCGACGACCTCGGATTACGACCCCGAGGAGATCCGTCGCCACATCTCGGTTCAGCTTTCGCTGCTGCCGCTCGAATGGAACGATGCCAAGATCAACCTGATCGATAGCCCGGGCTACGCGGACTTTCAAGGCGAAGTCCTGGAAGCCATGCGGGTCGTCGATGGCGCGATTGTCCTTTTCGAGGCGGTGTCCGGCGTCGAGGTCGGCGCCGAGCGGGCCTGGAAGTACGCCGCCGATCGCAACCTGCCCCGCATGATCGTGATTGGGAAGATGGACCGCGAGAACGCGGACTTCAGCCGAGCGCTCGAACAGGTCACGGGCCGCTTCGGCCAGCGGGCTGTCCCGATCCAGCTTCCGATCGGCGCGCAAGAGTCGTTCAACGGCTTCGTCGATCTCATCTCGATGAAGACGTACCTCGGGCCCGATCAGAAGGAAGGCGAGATTCCCGACGAGCTTCGGGCTCCGGCCGGGGCGGCCCGTGAGAAGCTCATCGAGGCGGCGGCGGAAGGAGACGACGACCTTCTGACCAAGTACCTCGACGGTAC
>JBOGTX010000234.1:0-2636 GCA_050695695.1 Chloroflexota bacterium | reverse complement strand
CGCGGGATCCGTGCGCCCATCTCGCGAATCTGGCGATCGTCAGATCGATTCGGTTGGAAGTGCATCATTCCTACGGCGTGTGAATGGCGCTCGGTTAGGACTTCCACTTCAAGGGCTGAGGACCTCTCTACACGCTTGTCCGCATGATACACAATGACGCTGCCGACGCGCTCGTCTACTCCATCTGCCGTGAATGGATAAAGTCTAGATTAAGGAGAAGCGAGTGAATCGATTCTCGCGAGCGAGAAGCACCGGCGGGCGCGCCAGATCATCGGAGTTGGTCTCGTGCACGCCCGGGGGCGTTTGGCGGCATCCTCCCTATGAACGAATCGCAGCGAGCTCGACCAGAAGTTCCGTCCGTCGCTCGACCGTTGTGAAGGAGGCGCGAACGGCGTTGCGGGTGATGTCCAGCAGTTCGGCCGGGGAAAAGCCCAGCGCGGCGGCAATCCCATATTCGCGCCCGATGGTCGTGTCGAGGTGGACCGGAAGGTCGGTGTTGAGGGTGACCGGGATCCCTCGCGCGGCAAGCTGGCGGATGGGGTGGGCGAGGAAGCTCGCCGCGCCCCCCAGGACGACGTTGCTCGTCAGCGAGCACTCCACCGCCACGCCGGATCGCGCCAGTTCGTCCAGAAGGCGCGGATCGCTCGTCGCATAGACGGCGTGGCCGAGCCGCTTGAGTCCGGGAACGTGCAACGCCGCGCGGAGGTTTGCGGGAGAAAACTCGCCGACGTGCACGGTGATGCCCAAACCGGCCTGCGAGACGCGCTCGGCCAGACGGTCAATCGTCGCCCAGAGGGACGGCGTGGCCTCGATGTCATACGGTCGTGTGCTGAAGTCAACGCCGCCCAGGCCCTCGCGCGCCGCCTCCAGGCACTCCTCGACCCGGCGCCTGGCTTCATCTTGCTGCGTGGGATCGTCGGTGACCAGGACATAGGCGATTGCGCCGGCGCGAAGCCGCGGGTAGCGCTCATGGACGCGCCCTTCCGCCACCCGAAACAATGCCATCAACTCGGGGGGCGACGCCGTGACGTTGGGGCCGAAGCGTACCTCGGCCAGGACCGCCCCGTCCGCCGCCGCCTCCTCCAGCGTATCGGCCAGGCGGTCGACGATGCCGTCCGGACGATCCAGGGACTCGGGGCCGAGCTCCAGCGTCGAGTCGGGCTCGAAGATGGCCCCCAGACGGGGCATGCCGGCCGGAATCTCCTCCCACACCCGTCGTGCCCAGCCGCGCCAGTCATAGGGCACGCGGCCCGCTCGGCGCGCCGTGATGCGCTCCTGGCGAGCCCGCGTCTCCTGGTGGAGATGCAGATCGGCTTTGGGGAGCGCGGCGATTGTCGATCCGACGCCGAGCCGGGCGAGTGGATCAGCGGCCATCGTGCCTCCGGTCAAAGAGGTTTTGACAGTTGGATTCTACCTAAGATTTCCGATCGACGCGATCTTCGCCGATCATGACATGCGTGTCGTTTCGACGAGGTCCGGGATGGGTCCAAGCCGCTTCGGCCCGATCGTCCGACGCGCAGCGCCGGTCATTGAACTTCCATCAGGAACGGTCGTCGCGACCGGAACCCAGGTTGGCGACCAGTTGTGGATCCACATGTAGATGATGCCTCGGCATTCATCGACGAACCATTAATCGTGCTACAATACGGCCTGGCAAGCCCGCCAGCGGCATTTCAGCGAGATCCTCCCTCGGGATCCGGTTGTCCAGAGTGAGACAGGAGTACGGCAATGTCTCGGGCGGAAGCGGCAAACCGGAGCATTCGGCTCATGGGACTCTCTCGCCAGTTGTTCCCTCGCCGGACGATCACGACAGGATTCATGCTGTGTGTCGTCATCGGGAGTCTCGCGGCGATTGGGGTACACCGGGAGACCTGGCCGGGAATTGAACGACGGCTCGGAATCGTCCATGGACCAACTGCCGCCTATACCTTTATTGCTGGTCGGATTGCCCGGATTGATCCAGCCACCGGCGCCATCCTCGCGGAATCCTCGGATTTCTCCGGCGATCAGTTTCCCAGCCTCGCCGCATCGCACGACGGCCGGGCGGTGTTCGTCCTTCACCATGGACCGGAGGGTGGCCGGACCGGCGACTGGCTCGTCACCCTCTCGGCGACCAGTCTGACCGTCGAGGCAACCGCGCCTCTCCAGCACTATATGCGCCCGATGGACGCCTGGCCTCCCGCGCTTGCCATCACGCCGGACGATCGGACCGTGGTCGTCGAGCAGTACGGATACTCCGAGTCCGATCCGTACTGGCTCTCCTATTACGATCGCCGCACCGGCGCGTTCACGAGCGATCGCACCGATCTCCCCGGCTGTGGCGTCGCGCAACTGTTGCCGGTCGCCCACCAGCTAGCCGCGCTGTGTTTCAGTTCGGGCGACGTACGCCTGGTCGAGCTCCATTCCCACCGAGTGACGGCGACGCTTTTACCCATTCCCTCGGGGATGGGAGTATTTGGCTTGCCAGTCGCCGCTGGAGTCCTGCCCGAGTCGTCGGAGCTTGCTGTCCTCGACGACCACGGTCAGCTCGTGCGCGTCGATCTCGCCCGCCGGACGGTCTCGCCGATCGCTACCCTGGTCCCGGCCAACGGCAACTTTCCACCGGTGACGGCTGCTTCGTTCAGCGACAATGGGCG
>JBOGTX010000233.1:0-2578 GCA_050695695.1 Chloroflexota bacterium | reverse complement strand
CCTCTTTCCCCTCGCCATCTCCGATGGAGAGGGGCAGGGGGTGAGGCCGCGCCAGGTCGGCACGAGCCACGATCGCCCGGACCTGAGGCGAGCGCCGCTGTTCAGACACGCTTTGGAGGGCGAGGATGATGCGGACAACGATTTCTCATCGAGCACAACGGTGAGCCAATCGCGACCCTGGCGTCCCCGGGAGTGCCATCGGGGGTGACGGTTGGCGAATTTTTCGAGCTTGTGCGCCGAGTTGGCATGCCCGATGAAGATTTCGCCAATGACCTCGAAGCAATCCAAGCCAGCCAGTCGTAGGCCGAGTTCCCTGAATGGCCATCCTGATCGACAACGCCCCGGTGCCCACCGCGAACCCGCGCGACTTTTCGCGACTACCCGGCCTCGTCCTTCACCTGCCTGCCTGGTAGGTCGCTGCTTTGGTCCGTTCCCACGAGGTGGCGCGCCGTCTCGTCGCGGTGCTTCTTCAGATATTTCATGAAGGGCGTGCCGCCAGTTCCGTAGAGCGTCGAGTTATAGGCACCCGCCTGGTGCTGCTTCTGAATGTAGGACGCAGCATACTCGAGGTGCTTGGCGCGGAAGTCGCGCGTCAGCCGCAGGCAATCGTCGTAGGCGTCGCGCAGGTGGCCAGACGTTGCCGGGGCGTTCAAGATAAAGCGGCGGATCGACGGCCGCCCTTCGATCGCCCGGAGGAACGCGCGATGCCCCTCTGGCATGTAGTCGCGCATCCGATTCAGGTACACCCGTAGCTCGTCGCTCGAATGCTCGATGCCAAGCGCGGCGTCGAGCGCCGGTACGATCGTGCTCTGGGCACCGGTCTCTCCGAAGAAGGCGCGCGGCTGGCCACGGTAGGCGTCCACGCCCTCGTAGACGATCGGGTATTCGGTGAAGCCGTGGATGTACGGACGCACCCGGTGGTAGTAGATGTAGGGGTCGCAGTTTTCCGGCATGCGCAGCAGAATCCGGTACATCGCGCCGAGCGACACGCCAATCGTTCGGAGGTCTGATTCCAGCCCGGCTGGATCGTCGGCAGCGGCCGCCGACTGGGCGCGCCAGATCGCCCCGAGGGCCGGCGCCGCGGCGGCTTCGATGGCGACGTGGACCGCGACGAACCACTCCTCATCCAGTCCGCCGAGGAAGTTCTGCAAAAGGGTCAGGTTGCCCAGCTCGACCGGACGCGATTGGTCGATCCGCCGCCAATTGTTCAGCGCGTACGAGGCGTACGACAGTACTGGCGGCCGCCCGAGCACCTGAGAGACCTGATACCAGGGGACAGCCACACCGGTCGGAATCCGAGCGTTGACCGATTCCCGCCAGCTTTCCCAGGCATAGCCGTGACCAAAGAAGGAGAGGAGCAGCATCGCCCGCTCGATCGCCGCTCCTTCCAGTGGGGCGGCGTCGAGAATCGGCAGCCGATCGAGCGCTGGTTTCAACTGTTGGGTGGCGAGCAGCTTGGGCAAATCCGCCGCGATCGCTTCCCAGGCGGAAAACGCGTCGGGTAGCCGCCGGAGCGGATCCGCGGGCGGCAGGAAGCCGCGACCGGGGGCGACCGAGAAACGCGCGAGCTCGTTGGTGTCGGCTGACATATCGCCATGAAACGTGCAGAAAGCGTGCCGCCCGCACCTACGGCTTGCGGGCCTTGAAGACGACCTTTTCGTCGGTGTACGACACGACCCGCCCGGCGTCGTCCACGACGATCCGCAGGGCAGCCCTTGCCGAGGCAGGCGACGCGCGGAACAGATCGACGAGCGTCGCCTGGTCGGCTTCCCGGGTTTGGGAGCGCCTGACCCAGGCCTCGAATGGATGCTCCTTCGGGAACACTCGCTCGGCTTCGACGATGAGCCCGACCTCTCGAAGCAAGTTGCGCCATTCACTAACCCGGAGCGAGCGGATGTGGGTGTGGTCGCGCAGCGACTCGGCCCGGTTGAGAAACTCGGCCACCTCGGGTGCTTCGGGCGCGATGCTGTCTTCGAGGAGGAAGATGCCTCCCGAGGTCAGGACACGCTGAACCTCGGAGACGAAGCGCGCCACGTTGGCGAAGTGATGGGGGGCGATTCGGCAGGACACCAGATCGAATGCCTGCTCGACGAAAGGAAGACTCTCGGCGTCGGCCTGGCGAAACGAGACGTTCAGCGCCCCCCGGCCGCGGACGAACGCCTCGGCGCTCTGGAGCATGCGCTCGGTCAGGTCGCTGGCGACGACCTGTCCGTACAGTGGCGCGAGCGCCAGCGCGGTATGCCCACCACCGGTCGCGACGTCGAGCGCCACCCGGTCGGCGCCGCCCTCCGCCCAGGCCACGATCTGATCGAGGTCGTCGCCCCCGGCGTGGGTCTCCGAGACAACGTAGTGTTCGGCAGCGGCGCCAAACTGCGCCCGCACCTGGTCGTTGTGGCGGGTGGCGTCCATGAGCAGCTCCTCCCGGGATCATTAGGGTAACTGCAATCACCGGTGATTGCGATTGAAACAGACGCGAGAGCGCCGCGACGAGTATAACCGAAGTTGACCGCCAACGGCCAAGGGAGTATCGTGGCTGCCGAATCAGGTCGCCCAAATTTGCCAAGGAGCGATCATGCGC
>JBOGTX010000232.1:0-6904 GCA_050695695.1 Chloroflexota bacterium | reverse complement strand
GCCCGGATTTGCCTCGGAAATCCGGGCCGTTGTCACCGTGGCGTTCCTCTATTGGCCTCGGGCTTCGGCGGATTCACTCAACAAGCGGTCGATCTCGACCATCAAGGTTCCCAGGTCGATCGGCTTTTCGACCATGGCCGCCAGCCCCAGGGCGCTGGCGTCGAGTGGGGTCAGGCCATTGCCAACGCCGATCACCGCGGCTTTGAAGCGCTGCCTCAGGGTGGACACCAGGCCGGAGCGGCCATCGCGGGGAACCACGTCAAGGTCCAGGATGGCGACGCGCGGCTCGTGCACCGCGGCGAGATAGATCGCCAGCGCGGGTTTGGGCGTGGTGACGACGCTGCCGAATTCTTCGGCGGCCCGCCGGAGGCTCTCTCGAACCGCGGGATCTGGCGTCAGGATCAGGATCGGTACGGGCATGACCCGACTACTATAACAGATCAAGATTGTCGCTCGGCGAGCAGATGCTTCACGAATTTCCAACGCCGTGCGTTTCGACATCGCACGATAGGGAAAGAGGTAGAACGCCCGCCTGGCATCAGACTTGCCACGTTGGTGGCGTTGGTTAGCGTGGCCACTGACGCGGGATGCAAGAGAACGCGTGAGAGCCAGGCACACATACGTCTGTGAGTTCTGGACGGAGGTGTCAGCATGGCTGAGCGTTACCCGAACCGTGAACCCGTGAAGTCATCCGGCAACGCCCGAGCGCCATTGCCGGAACAGCTCGCGGGCTGCGATCTCAACGGCTCCGACAACAAGAGCATTGGGAAGATCCAAGAGACACATCAAGGCTACTTGCACATCACGACCGGCCTTTTGGGACTGGGTGGCACCCTCTACATCCCGCGCAGCGCGATTGACCACTGCTCGGGCAATACCTGCTACCTGGACATTCCCGCCGATCAGGTCGATGCGATGGGATGGAGCCAAAAGCCGGCCGAACCGGCGAACCAGGCCCAGTTCCGCGAAGGCGCTCCGAAGCAGGCGAGCGCCACTCCATCTTCGACGGGCGAGGCCGCGGAACAAACCCGCCGAATTCCGCTCCGTGACGAGGAGATCGAGATTCACAAGCATCGCGAGAAGGTGGGCGAGGTCGTGATCGGCAAGGAAGTGGTCGAAGAGCAGCGCACGTTCAACGTCCCGGTCAGTCGGGAAGAGGTCACGATCGAGCGCCATACGGTCGACCAGCCGATCAAGGGGCCAATGCCGCCAGTCGGTCAGGAGAGCGAGGTCGTGCGCGTACCGATCTATGAGGACGTGGTCGACGTCGAGAAGCGGGCCCACGTTCACGAGGAGCTGGTCGTCTCTCCGGAGGAAGTTACGACGCAAGAGCAGGTCACCCGCACGGTGCGCCGCGAGGTTCCGGAGGTCTCGACGACTGGCGAGGCGGAGAAGTTCGTCCGCGAGTCCAGCGATCTCGAGGAAAACCCCTCGGAGGAGCAACCGAAACAGCAACCGCGCCGCCAGGCGCGCTAGCCGCATCCACGGTCGAAGGCAGCACGGACCTGCCTTCGACCATCCCGGTCGTCCGGTGCATGCCCCGGTCATCCGAGCCCAGGGCGAGCGCTCGCCGGCCGAATGACCCGGCGGAGTGCAGTAAACCCTGGTTTTGACCGGAAATCTCATTCGCCGGAGATGCGCGCCAGAGCCTCCCGCCAGTCGCCATGAGGGATTATGAACGAGCACAACCTCGTCAAAGCCGCGGTCGCGGAGGCCGTTGGCACCTTTGCCCTGATCTTCATCGGCGTCCTTTCGATCGTCGCGGTGTCCTCCGTCCGCGCGCCGGCCGGACTCGCCAATCTCACCTCGATCGCGCTCGCCCACGGCCTCACCATTATGGTCATGGTCGCCGCCCTCGGCGCGGTGTCGGGCGGTCACTTCAACCCCGCGATCACCTTTGGCTTTGTCGTCACCCGGCGCATGAGCATGTTCGCCGGAGGGGTGTACTGGCTGGCTCAGCTCATCGGCGGATCACTCGCCGCCTTGCTCCTCGTCCCGATCGTCGGCCCCGCCCTGGTCGGTCTGGGAACGCCCGCCCTGGGGCCAGGGGTGAGCATCTGGTCGGGCGCCATCCTGGAAGGGGTCGGCACATTCTTCCTCGTCCTGGCGGTCTTTGGCACCGCGGTCGACGGCCGGGCGCCGAAATCGGTTTACCCGTTCGCGATCGGCCTCGCGATCGCCTTCGACATCATGGCCTTTGGACCGCTCACCGGCGGCTCGGTCAACCCCGCCCGCGCGTTCGGTCCGGCGCTCGCCTCGGGTCACTGGGCCAACCAGCTGGTTTACTGGATCGGCCCGCTGATCGGAGGCGCGCTGGCGGCGTTGTTGGACTACTACTTCTTCATGGAGCAGGCACCGCCGGTTCCCTACGAGCGGGGTGGCCCCACCGCCGAAGAAGAGCGTCGCCGGGCCGGCTAAAGTACGCCCGTGGGGACAGCAGCTCAGCCGCGGCGCGGCCGATTCTGCCCGGACCTCTACGATGGGATCGTCAGAGTCTGTCCCGGCCGCAGCAAGTTCGGATCGTGAAGCCAGGAGGCGTTCGCGGCGGCCAGCCGCGGCCAGGCGGCAGGGTCGCCGTACACCCGACCCGCGATCCCGCTCAGCGTGTCGCCCGACTGTACCACGTAGGTGCGTCGCGCCGGTTGAGAGGTGGCCGGCGTGGGCGCAGCGCCGGTCGAACCGGTCACCGGCGGGACTGCTCGCTCGTTCACGACGCTGGGCGCCACGTTCTTCAGATCGCTGCCCAAATCTGCTTTGAGAAGCGCCTGCTTATCCGGATGAATCGTCAGCCAGTCGTCTTCGAGCAAGCCACCGGTGTCGGCCGAGTTCGGGTTCCAGCACCAGTAGGTGAAGTGCAGCCCCTTCGCCTTGATGTAGTCGACCAGCGTGCGCTGCCAGAGACCCTCGGTATCGGTCCCAACCGACGGTCCGCCGAACTCGCCGACGAGAATCGGCGCGGTGCCGTCTTCCTTCAGAAAGGCCCAGTGCTGGTCCCAGAACGCCGGCAGGTTGTCCGGAAACGCCGGATCGCTGAACCAGTGCTGGTTGGAGACCGATGGGCCGTAATCGTGCGGGCTGTAAACCAGGCGGTTCGGAACCGAGAGGTGA
The DNA here is from genome assembly GCA_050695695.1 of Chloroflexota bacterium. GTDB lineage: Bacteria > Chloroflexota > UBA6077 > FW602-bin22 > CADDYW01 > JAJPKB01. The sequence continues at coordinate 3,796 of JBOGTX010000232.1, read as the reverse complement.
ATCGGCCGAGTCCGGGCGCCCATCAGCTCGCCACCCTGCCAGGTCCAGTCCAGGACGTTCCCCGACTTATCGACCAGCTTCTCGATCCCCTCGACGAGGATCAGCCAGTTGGGATTCACCGCCAGGATCGCGTTTCCGCACAGCTCGGCCGCGATCGCCCAGTCGGTCTTCGGGTCGCCGCTCCCCCAGGTGCATGGACCGGCCGGCTCGTTGTGGAGGTCGGCGCCGACGACGGCGTCGTTCCCCAGGTAGCGCTCGGCGAGCGCGCGCCATTGGGTGAGCCAATCGTCTTGCGAGAGGTGATCGGTGTACCAGAGCGCGGACTGAGCCCCGGTGTTGGGCCGGTGCTGGTCCAGGAAGATCTTCATTCCGCGCTCCCCGGCCGCGACGACGATCGTATCCATGATCTGGAGCCCACTGAGACCCTTGAGATCGGGGTTCCTGGTGAAATCGATGCCGTTGGGCTTGAGCGCGGGATTGAAAAGGTCGTTCGAGAAGGGCAGGCGCAGGCAGTTGTAGCCGGCCTGGACCATCTGCTCGAGCATGTCGCGATAGCCGCGGATCCACAACCCGTCCGGAGCCAGGGTCGTCGTCTCCATGCCGAACCAGTTGAGACCGGAGAGGGTCACCGGTTTTCCCGACACGTCGAAAATTGACGAGCCGGTTGCTCGCAGGAAGTTCAGAGGCGGCGGGGTCGGGCGAGCCGGAGCCGCGGGGCGCGGAAACGCGGTGGCTGGCGGCCTGGGTGGAGGAGTCAGCGCCGGCAGGCTGGCGGGTTGGCACCCAACCAGGCCGACGAGGCCGATTGGCATGGCCGCGCCGCACCCGGCGAGGAGTCGGCGGCGTGAGCAGCGCGCGTCGTTGGTCGGTGTGGACGGCATCTTCCCTCGCTACCCGCACCGTCGGTCGAAGGCGGCGAACGATCGCGTGGCGTCACGAGAGGTCCGGAAGGCGACCGTCAGCGCGCTCGGCCACCTGGCACCCCGGAAAGGCGGATAGGGCATCGATACCTCCTGAGCACGAGGAGAATTTGCAAAGGCGCCGACAACGGTCCATGGACCGACGTCGCGGTCGGTCGACTCTCGTGACTCGCGGCCGGCCGCGCGACAAGTATGTTAAGTGTGTTGGGGCCGGAATGCAACATTCGGGGGCTCCGGTTTCCGGCGGTGGCCAATCCTGGGCGCCATGAAGCACCCGCAAGATTCTGACGCTTGCTTCCCTTACCCGATAAACAACGACGCTGGGCAGCACGTTGTGCTACGACCCGGAGCCGGTCTTCGCCTCGGGCGTCACTTGAAGGTACGGGGCGAACAGTGCCTGGCGGGCGGCGTTCACCGTTTCCCAGTCGGGCTCGAACACGCTGCCGGTATCGGTCGAGGTGGGGTTCAGCGCCCAGGCGATGAATCCGATGTGGTGCTCGGCGAGAAACGAGAGAATCACCCGCTGCCAGGTGCCGCCGACACCGTAGCCGGTCTCCGGCGCGCCCAGCTCGCCGACGACGACCGGGGCGATGTCCCGCTCGGCGATGAACGCCCAGTGGAGGTCCCAGATGCCCGGGAGGTTGCTCGGATAGTCCGGTTGGAAAAACCAGGCTTGCGGATAGACCGACGGACCGTAGACGTGCGGACTGTAGACCAGACGCCCCGGGCGGGAAAGCCGGATCGGGGCCGTGGCGACGTCTTGAAGCTCGCCCCCGTACCAGTAATCGACCCCCTGGTGCTGGCCGATCCCTTCGACGAAGATCAGCAGGTAGGGGTTGACCTGGAGCACCGCGTCTCCAGCCCGGGTGGCGGCGAGCCGCCAATCGGTCGCCGGATCTCCGGTGCCCCACGTCGCCCCGTAAGGCTCGTTTTGCAAATCGAATCCGATCACCGCGTCGTTCCCGCGGTAGCGCCTGGCCAGGCGCTGCCAGTCGGCGATCCATTGAGCCTGGCTGTAGGTGGCGTCGTACCAGAGGGGCGGTTTCGACCACGGCGAGATCTGGTGATGATCCAGAATCACCTTCAGGCCAAGCGCTCGACATTCGTCGACGATCCGGTCGAGTACCTCGAGGGTGGTGAGCCCGCGCAGGTCCGGGTTCGCCTGATAATCGATGCCCGACGGCATCCGCCCCGGCTGGATGCTGTCGCTGTCGAAGGGGATTCGAACGACGTTATACCCGAGCGCCTTGACGTCCTGCAAAACCGCCCCGTCATCGCGGCGATCGAGCCCCTGGGGCGCCTCTCCGGATAACTCCATCCCGGACCAGGCCACCCCGGCGATCAGAATTGGGCGGCCGTTTCGGTCCACGATGTGCGCGCCGCAGGTGTGCCAATAGTCGAGCGGCTTTCCCGAGGCCGAGACCGGCGCCGGCACCGGGGCTGGATCGGCGGCACACGGTGAAAGACGCGCCAACGCTGGGTGCGGCGTCGGCCGCGACCTCGGGCGATGCGTCGCCAGCACCACGCGCGCGGCGGGCGCGGGGAGATGATCGCCGGGAAACGTGAAGGCGAAGACGACCAGCAGCGCCACCCCGACCGCGACGGCAATGATCCCGGTGACGGTCACACGCGCCCAGGCGATCGAGTGCTCGCCAGGGCGCCGATTCACCCGTGCTATCCGCTCAAACACCGATCGCGCACCTGTCCGAGCCAGGCCCTCACCGCCGCCCCAGGGGTGGCGGATCAAACATACTCGTCCGACGACCGCGGGGAGGCAAGTGGCGTACCAGCAGGCCGTTCCGAGTCGGGTGACCGCGGTGAGCGGAGTCCCTGGTGCAGGGCCACCGTCCCAAATCCGAGGCGTTGGGCGCGGACGTCGACGAAGCCGGCGTCGGTCAGCATCCGAGCCAGTCGTTGGACGTTAGGCAGCGGGGCAAGCGAGGCCGGCAAATAGCGATAGGCGTCGGCTTCGCCGGTGATCGCCGCGCCGAGCAGGGGCACGACCAACCCAAAATAGAGCCGCGCAAACGGGGCGACGGCGGCGGGTGGGTGGGTGATCTCGAGGCAGACCAGACGGCCACCCGGCTTCAAGACCCGCGCCATCTCGGCCAGCGCGCCGGGCAGGTCGGCGACGTTGCGGAGGAGAAAGCCGTTAACCACCCGATCGAAGGAGCGGTCGGGAAACGGCAAGCGCAACGCGTCGCCGACCGCGAAGCTCACCGTCGAGTCGAGCGCGGCGGCTTTGGCCTTCGCCCGTGCGACGCTCAACATCTCCGCGCAAAAGTCCACTCCAATCACCCGTCGCGCCCCGGCCCGCGCCAGCGCGAGCGCCAGATCGCCGGTGCCGCTCCCGACGTCGAGCGCGACCGCGCCCCGCGGCTCGGCCAGGCCGGCCGCGGCGCGCCGCCACCGGCGATGGAGCCCGCCGGTCATGATCGTGTTCATCGCGTCGTAGCGTGGGACGATCCGGGCGAACATCGCCTGGACCCGCTCCGCCTTCGTCTGACCGGGGACACCCGCCGGGACGACTTCCTGAGAGGGGCCGGTGGACACGCGCGAGACCTCCAACAGTAATGCCCGCGGTTGAGATTAGGGCAAGTCTACCACGACCATTCCGGTCACGTCCTTCGGCTGGTAGCCGCTCGGCCAGACGTCGAGGCGCTCCCACGAAAGACCGGCATCCGCGGATCGGTAGACGTCTCCCTGGTGCGGCGCCGCGTAAAACACGTGCGGCTCGGCCTCGTTCGCGGCCAGCACGTAGGCGAGGGTTCCGCGTGGACCGGGTAGGCCGTCACCCGCCTCCTGCCAGGTCCCGGAATTCGTTCGTCGGTAGAGCGTCGAGTCCGCGAACTGCCGACCGTGGTGGGCCTCCCGCG
>JBOGTX010000231.1:0-4957 GCA_050695695.1 Chloroflexota bacterium | reverse complement strand
CGTTTACCGCGGCCTGGCTGCGATTGTGGACGGTGAGCGGAAACCCTGCCTTGAGAAGGTTCCGCGCCATCGGCTTCCCCATGTAGCCCAGACCAATGTATCCCAACGATAAAGTCATCGCTCTCTGCTCCTTTGTTCATCTCCTGAGATCCCGAGGATCTCGAATCCGGATCGCCGGGAGATCGTTAGCGCGAAAGAGGATGTTTGGACCACGAATGGCGCGGAAGGCCACGAAAAAAGCGCGAAAAACGAGGATCTATCTCGGCGGTGCATCCGCAAAGCTTGACGGCCGGTCATGCCGAACCCATCGCAAATTCGGCAGATGCACCATGTACCTTTTCGCGATTTTTCGCGCCGTTTCGCGACATTCGTGGTCCAAACGCTCGTCGCACCGTCGCGGTGGGCGTATGTCCCCCGGCGTATCGAGGGCCATTATAGCGGCCGCTCAAAAAAAGATCTTCGCCAGGCCGAGCATGCCCTGTTTCCAGGGGACCCGGTGCGAGACGCCGGAGCTGTGCTCGAACGTCGCGAGGTTGTCCAGATACCACTGGTAGTTTCGGACCAGCGCGTCCTGGTTCGAGTACTTCGGCGCGTACCCCAGCACGCGCTCGGCCTTCTCGATCGAGACGAACGAGTCCTTGGCGGCGGTTTCGTAGACCCACTTGTAGAGCGGCGACAGGTGGTAGAACTCGAGCACCCGGAGCGCCCAGATCGCCGGCCAGGCCGGGAACGGCACGACCTGCTTGCCGAAGCCGGCGCGATCCAGGACCGCCTGATAGTCCTGCTTCATCGTCGTGAACTCTTTGGCGCCGACGTTGAAGGTGTCGTTGACCTTCTCCTTGTCGCCGGTCGCGGCAAGGTAGATCGCCGCGCAGAGGTCCTCGACGTCGAGGAGCGGGTAGCGGTTGTCGCCGCGACCGATCATCGGGAAGCCCCGGCCATCCTTGGCCCAGTCGTAGAGCAGGGCGAAGACGCCCAGGCGCTCGGGCCCGACGAACGACTTCGGCCGAATGATCGTCACGCACATGCCCTTTTCGCGGTAGCCGAGGCAGATCTCCTCGGCCATAATCTTCGCCTTGCCGTAGGGGCCGACGCCGTCGAGCCGGTCGTCTTCGCGAAGCGGGTGATGGTCGGGGATGCCGTAGACGGCCGTCGAGGAGATGTGAATCAGGCGATCGACCCCGTGACGATCGGCCGCCTCGACGACGTTCCGGGTCCCGTCGATGTCGGTGGTGTAGATGTCTTCTTTTTTGTAGAGGGGGAGGGCCGCCGCGGTGTGGACGACCACGTCGACGTCCCGCATGGCCACGTCGAGGGTCGCCGGATCGCGGATGTCCCCTTTGATACTCCTGACCTTGTCCCGGGCGTCGGGGTAATCGAAGTCCGCGAAATCGTACGTCGTGACCCGGTGACCGCGCGCCAGCAAGAAGCGGGTGAGGTTGATTCCGAGGAAGCCGGCACCGCCGGTGATGAGATAGCTCGACACAGATCCGAACCTCGTGGCACGCCCAGGCGCGCCGAAATCGCTCCGAAGGTACCCAGGGATTATAGCGTGTGCCGGGGCGCGAGTGCTCCTTGTGCGGGCGAGTCCCGCCGTGATAGTATTGCGCGTGGTGGAAGGATCGCGTTGCGATATAGATCTGCCGCCTTTCCTGGTCCGGCCTCGCTTTTTCGTTTCACCACAATTGGGCGCCCGTCGCCCTCAAATGCAAAACGGGGGAACAATCGTGAGTAGCTCGCCCGCTAACGTTTGGGCCAAGCTCACCCAGGTCCTGGATGGCTCGGATTCCGAGGACGCCGCCAAGGAGTTAGGCGACTTCACTGTCGACTGGCGGGTCGTCCCGATGTCCGTCATCGCCGTCGGCATCGGCGTGCTGAGCGCCATCGTCGCCTGGATCCTGGTCAGGATGATTGGCATTATCACCAATCTCTCCTTCTACCAGCGCTGGGGAACCGATCTGGTTTCCCCGTCCGGCAACCACATTGGCGCGTGGGTCATCGTCGTTCCGGTCATTGGCGCGATCATCGTCGGAATCATGGCCCGCTACGGCTCGGAGAAGATCCGCGGTCACGGCATCCCCGAAGCGATCGAAGCGGTGCTGATGAACGGAAGCCGGGTCGAGCCCAAGGTCTCGATCCTGAAGCCGGTCTCCGCCGCCATCGCCATCGGAACCGGTGGTCCGTTTGGTGCCGAGGGTCCGATCATCATGACCGGCGGGGCGATCGGTTCGCTGATTGGGCAGTTCATGCGCGCGACCGACGCCGAGCGGAAGACGCTGCTCGCGGCAGGCGCGGCGGGAGGCATGGCCGCGATCTTCGCGTCGCCGGTCTCCGGCGTGCTGCTGGCGATGGAGGTGCTGCTCTTCGAGTTCAAGCCGCGCAGCCTGATCCCGGTCGCGTTGGCGAGCGCGACCGCCGCGGTGATGCGTCGCTTCCTCCTCGGCCAGGGTCCGGTATTTCCCGCGCCGGCGTCTCCCCCATTTCTTGGCATCGATGGCTACCTTGGCTGCATCGTCGTCGGCTTGATCGGCGGCGTGCTCTCGGCGCTGCTGACCATCTCGATCTACGCGGCCGAAGACCTGTATCGCAAGCTGCCGATCCACTGGATGTGGTGGCCCGCCCTTGGCGCGGTCGTGGTGGGTATCGGCGGTCTGCTGGTCCCCCAGACGCTGGGCGTTGGCTACGACGTGATCGGCGAGCTGATCAAAGGCAACGTCGCGCTCGACCTCGTCATTGGCATCTTCGTCGTGAAGTGGATCATCTGGGCCGTCGCGTTGTCCACCGGTACCTCCGGCGGCGTGCTCGCCCCGATTTTCATGATTGGCGCGGCGCTGGGTGGGATCGAAGCGCTCTTCCTGCCGCACGAGTCGGCGGGATTCTGGTCGCTGCTGAGCATGGGCGCGACGCTTGGCGGGGTGTACCGAGCCCCCTTCACCGGCATCGTCTTCACTCTCGAGACGACCGGCGACTTCAACGCCTTGCTTCCGTTGTTGGTGACGGTGTTCGTCTCCTATACCGTCATGTGTCTCCTCTTGAAGCGCTCGATCTTGACCGAAAAGGTCGCCCGTCGTGGGTATCACATCAGCCAGGAGTACTCGGTCGATCCACTCGAGCTGATCTTCGTGCGCGAAGCGATGCGCTCCAACGTGACCGCGCTGCCGGCCCAGGCCGAGCTCAAGGATCTGGCGCGGTCGGTCCGCGGCGACGAGAATCGCGCGACGAGCGGCCAGTGACTCTACCCGGTCGTCGACGAGCAGGCGAGCCTGGTCGGCGTGGTGACGCGCCACGATCTCCAGGATCTCCTGCAAGACCACCCGGCGGACGATGGGGCCCAGCGCCTGGCCGACGTGGTCAGTCGGAATCCGGTCGTCGCCTACCCCGATCAGCTACTCCGGGCGGTCATGGACCGAATGGCGGAGACCGGCCTGACTCGCTTCCCGGTCGTCGACCGGGAAGACCCGCGCAAGCTCTTGGGAATGATCGCCCTCACCGACATTCTGAAGGCCCGGATGCGCTCGATCGACGGTGAGCGTCATCGCGAGCAGGTCCTCCGCCTCCACATTCTCTTTCCCTTGCGGGGCCAGCGGGTCAAGGAGACCGGGACGGTCCTGGTCGACGAAACCCACGACAAAGTCTGAGACATCAGCGCGCCATGGGAACCTGGCCATTGGCGCGCCCTCGCCCCGGCACGGTACAATATCTGACAAAACAGTGACGGGGGAATCGAATTGCGGTACCAGGAGCTGATCGGCAAAGATCTCGGCGGGGCAATCTCGGGAGGGCTGGATAGCTGCACCGTGACCGCGTGGCTCCGCGAGAAGGGAGCGCGCCCGCACTGCTTCGTCGTCGACCTCGGGCAGCCCGACGAAACCAACCTCGACGACATTCCTCGTCGCATGCTGGCGTGCGGCGCGGTCGAGGCGGCGGTTGTACCGGGACAGGAGGCGCTCGCCCGGGCCGGCCTTCGGGTGATTCAGGCCCAGGCGCGCTACGAGGGCGGCTACTGGAACACGACCGGCATCGCCCGCTACGTCACGACCGCGCTGATCATCCGCGAGCTCGGGTCGCGCGCGATCGAGGTCCTCTACCACGGGGCGACCGGTCGGGGCAACGATCAGGTCCGCTTCCAGCTCGCGACCAACATGCTCGCCCCTGGCATGCGGGTCTACGCTCCCTGGCGCGACCCGGCCTTCGTCGAGGAGTTCGGCGGCCGCGCCGAGATGCTCGCGTTTTGCGCCGAGCATAACCTGCCGGTGCGCGCGACCGTCGAGAAGCCGTATTCGACCGATGCCAACTTCCTCGGCTTGACCCACGAGGCCGGCAAGCTGGAATCACTCTGCACCCCCGCCGCCCACGTCGAGCCCGGCATGGGGGTCTGGGCCTGGGACGCGCCGGACCGCCCGACCGTTCTGAGCGTGCGCTGGGAGGCGGGCGTGCCGGTCGCGATCGACGGCCGGGAGCTGCCCCTGGTCGATGTCTTCCACGCCGCGAATCGGATCGCCGGCGCCAACGGCGTCGGGATCGGCGTCCACGTGGTCGAGAACCGGTTCGTCGGGATCAAGTCGCGTGGCGTCTACGAAGCGCCCGGCATGGAGCTGCTGGGCGCGACTTACAACTACTTGCTGCAACTGGTCCTGGACCGGCGCGCCCGCGACCTCTACGACGGAATCTCGCGCCAGATCGCGACCCAGATCTACCAGGGCTACTGGTACGATCTCGCCACGACCAGCGCGCTGGCGTCGCTGACGCCGATCCTCCCGCTCCTGAACGGCACGGTCGCGGTGCGGCTCTACAAGGGCAACCTGTTCTTCGAGGGAATCGAGGGCGCGACGCACTCGCTGTATCGCTCGGACATCGCCTCGATGGAACGGGTCGGCAGCTTCGACCACGTCGACGCCGAGGGCTTCCTCAACGTGCTGGGCGTCTCCGCCCGCAACTTCGCCGAGCGCCAGTTTTC
>JBOGTX010000230.1:0-4082 GCA_050695695.1 Chloroflexota bacterium | reverse complement strand
GGATTCGCGCGGCGAATCCAGCGCCATCGATCCTTCCAATCAAATTTAATGCAGGGAGTTGGCGACCGCGATCAGCTGATTCTCGGTCAGCGTTCCGGCGACGCCGTACACCATGCCGCCCTTCTGCCAGATGATCCCGCCGCCGAGACCGGTCGAGTCCGCGACCGCCAGGCCGGTGACACCCTGGACCTGCACCGAGTGCGACGATGCCTTGCTCACTGGAATCGGGATCGGCAAGGTCGAGCTGGGATCGCCGATCGACTTGATCGCGTTGGCCAGGTCAGGCGAGATACCCGGTTGAGCGAGCAGGTAGCTCTCGAGCTCGGAGGCCGACACGCCGGTCGACTTCACCTCCGGAGCCGTCGTCTGCCCGACGATCAACATCGGTCCGACCGTCGTCGCCACCTGGGCGGCGTTCATCGACTCGTCCTTCGACTGCCTGGCCTCGGTCTCCGCCTGGGCCACCTTTTGCTGGTCGACGTAGGCGGTGATGACCGCCGGGCCGGTCGTGATCTGGATGCTGCTTCCGTCGATGTTTGCCGGCATCGTCGGCAGCGTCTTCCCCTTCGCGGCTGCCGCGGCTCGCGCCTTGGCCGCGCTGAAGGTGAACGAGCCGGACGCTCCGGGGATCACTTCGTAGGTCGCGGTCGCCGGAACGCCGGATGGCAGCGCGCCGGGAACCAGCACCTGCATCTTCGCCGCCGCCGAGGCCGCCGCCGGGCTCGACACGTGCTGGCTCTTTTGATGAGCTGGTTGGGTTATCGTGCCATAGTCCGCCAGATCGGGCAGGCTCTGCATCTCGTCGAGACTGACCGGAACCGCCGCGATCTGCTTCGGCTGGAAGATCGTGATAAAGCCCTGGGCGTACGAGCCCACCGGCGTGAGCACGAGCGCGCCGGCCAGGGCGGCGGCCGCCACCGCGCCCCAGAGTGGCTTGGACACCCGCCCACCACCTAATCGCACCATTGTCGTTATCCTTTCGCTCCATCGCTGCCTGGGAGGGTCGCCAACGACCCGCGCGTCGAGGCGAACCGGCTCGGGGTAGCGTCGCGATGCCACGTCCCCGATCGAATCGGGTCGCTCGGTCCGATCGATCTCGGCCCAAACCCGGTCGAGCAGGTCGTCGGACGGCGAGGGCAAGCGCGCCCCGGCCACCCGCGTGGCGTCGCCGATCGCCTGCCAGGCCGTCATCGCGGACCGGCACCGAGCGCACTCCACGAGATGACGGCGCACCTGCTCCGCGTCCGAGCGCCCGAGCGTTCCATTCAGATACACCGGCAACCGCTGGACCACGTGTTCGGCGTCGTTTGCTGGCATCATCGTTCTACCCCTTCCGAAGCGTCGAGCAGCAGGCGCAGCGCGCGCTTCGCGTTACTCAGCCGGCTCTTGACCGTGCCCTCGGGAACCTCCAGCACCACCGCCATCTCCCGATAGGAGAGGGCGTTGACGAAGGCCAGGGTGAGCGCCTCCCGATGGACCGGAGCCAGGCAGCGGATCGCCGCCGCCAGCTCCTCACGCTCAACGCTGGCCAGCATCGCGTCCTCGGGCTCGGGCTCGCTGGCCGCCAGGACCTCCAGCTCGGACTCGCCGGCCAACGGCAGGGCGCGCCGTCGACGATGGTTGTGGGCCTGGCGACGGGCGATGCCGATCAGCCAGGTCTGGACGCTCGAGCGACCCGCGAAGCTCGCGGCGCCCTGCCAGACCGCCACCAGCGTGTCCTGAAGCACCTCCTCGGCCAGCCCCGGATCGCCGATCAACTGAACGAGGTATCGAAAGAGTGGCGCCTGGAAGCGGGCGTACAACTCGCCCAGCGCGTCACGCTCGCCCCGCGCGATCCGATCGAGGATCCGCTGCTCGGGATCGGCAACTCGCTCGTTCAACCAGGTGACCTCCCGCGCTGCTGCGTTCCGCACGTCGGTGACACCTCCCGAAGAGTGAGTAGCGCGGGGAAGGGAAAAGGTTCACCCAACGGGCGTCAGAACCACTTTTCTTTGTCGACGACGTTGAGCAGCGGCTCGCCGGCTGCGAAGCGGGCCAGATTGTCCAGCAGCACCTGGTGGCGGCGCTCGCCGGTGTGCGGGCCGACGCCGGCAATGTGCGGGGTGATCACGACGTTCTCCATGTCCCAGAGCGGATGATCGGCGGGCAGCGGCTCGACCTCGAAGACGTCCAGCCCCGCGCCGGCCAGCTCGCCCGCCCGCAGTGCCTCGACCAGCGCGTCCAGCCTGACGATCTTTCCCCGACCGATGTTGATCAGGTAGGCCGACTTCTTCATCGCCTTGAAGACCGACGAATCGAAAAGGCCACGGGTCTCCGGCGTCTCCGGCGCGCAGATCACCACGAAGTCCGACTGGCCAAGCAGATCGTGAAGGCGCGACGCCGGCCAGAGCTCGGCGACCTCGGCCGGCCGCTCGGTGCGTCGGGCATCCACCGCGATCACCCGCATCTCGAAGGCCGCCGCGCGCCGGGCAACGCCGCTCCCGATGCCCCCCAACCCGAAAATGCCAAGAGTGCAGTCGGGCAGGTGCTTGACCTCGTAGTCGCGAGGATCCCAGCGACGCTGGAGCTGCTGGCGCAGCGAGCGGGGCATCTGGCGGGCGAAACCGGTCACCATCGCCAGCACGTGATCGGCGATATCGTCGGCGAAAATGCCGCGCGGATTGGTCATGACCAGGGGATGGGCGATCAGCTCCGGGAACATCGTTCGTTCGAGCCCGATCGCTGGCGATTGAATCCAGCGCAGCCGGCGCGCCGCGGCCAGCAGATCCCGGTCGACTCGGCCGTAGACCGCGTCGGCATCGGCGATCTCTCGCGCCGCCTCGGCGGCGTCGCGCGCCACGATCACCGAGACGCTCGGGACCGCGCGGCGAATTCGCTCGGGGAGGCTCTCGTCTTCCGGGGGATAGATCACGAGCTTGATCGACATAACCGTCCTCACTTTCCAAGGGTGAGGCCATCCTAGCACATCTTGCCGCCGTCCCCAACGCCCGCGAAAAGGTGATATCATGCAGCCGACGTGTACCTCACGTTCGCGCTTACACTGGAACCGGGGGGCTGAATGCTTCGTCTGACGCCGGTGCGTCTGCTTTATTTGATCATCGGGGCAGTGATCGGAGCGGCTGTCTTTTTCGTCTACGTCAGCGTGGCCGGGACGCCCGCTTTCCTCACGTCGCTCGTGCCCGCGCCACGGGCGACGACCCAGGCGCCTTCAAAAACGGCACCGACTTTCGCGTTTGGCGGGCAGACCCTCGTGAAGGTGGTCTCGGTTAACCAGAACGCGAGCAAAGGTGGCGTGGAGGTCCGCATCAACGCGCTGGAAGAATATGGCGATGGGTTCAGCTTGACCTACGATATCATGGGGGGTCAGCCGGGCGAACCGGCGCCGGTCCTCGAGCCGGAGCGCTTCTCGGTGATCGACGATCACGGCGGCAGCTACCAGCTCAGCTCGGTCGGTAGCTCGGCGACCGTCGGTCCGGGCCTCAGCTCCGGATACCTGGCCTTCACGCCAGCCCTGAGCCAGCAGGCCACCACCTTGACGGTGACCGTGCCGCACCTGCTCGTCCTTTCGGATCTCGGGGAGAACGGCGCTCCTCAGGTGATCGATGGCCCATGGCAGATTCAGGTGCCGGTGCGCTGACGTCCGTTTTGGGCGAGGGTGAAGACGAGATGGACATTCATACCTGGACGACGATCGGGGCGATCTGGCTGCTCTGCGCGGTCGTCTCCGGGATCGCGGCCGGCGAGAAGGGGCGCCGCTTCTGGGTCTGGTTCCCGTTCGGCCTGCTGGTCGGACCGGTGGCGCTCTACCTGGTGCTGCGGTCCTACGAGGTCGTACCGGCGCACCTCGCCCAGACCTGCCCCAACTGCCAGAAGTCGATCCGCAAGACCGCGCGCGAATGTCCGCGCTGCGGACACATCCTCATCCGCGAGCCGGATCCGGTCATGAAGGCCGGTCGCCAGGCCGCGGCGGCCGTCTTCCTGCTCCGCCAGGCCGCCCGGAAGTCCACCGCCGTGGTCAAAGCCGAACGCTCAAAAAGACAACGGGCCAAATCGAAAGAGGGAGAGACCTGAAAGGTCTCTCC
>JBOGTX010000229.1:0-2850 GCA_050695695.1 Chloroflexota bacterium | reverse complement strand
GGTCGGAACGATCGCGTTGCCGTTCGAGCAGGCTCTGAAGCTGCGCCGGGTCGCGGAGCGGCAGGCTCACCACGACGCGCGCCGGGCGACCGGGATCCGTCGGGCCCCGAGCTCGGACTCCCCGGAGCGCCGGGACGAGGTGACCGGACAGCGTTTGACGCGGCCCCGGCGCCGCGGCCGCGGGCGCGTTGAGACCAAGGAGGCACGCGACCACGAGCGCGAAAACGAAGCGCCGAGAGCGGCGCGAAAGAACGCGCGGCATGTCCTTCCAGCTAGGAGGAACTCGAACGGTCCAGCCGTTGGGTGGGGTCGGGTCGGCCGCCACTTATACTAGAGGAAGGCTGCCGCCCTGTCAAGGCACACCCGGATCACTTACTCCCAGGCAGTTTGCTGGCGCGTCGGATTCTTACTATACTCTTTGGATAGCTATCGCGCGTCGCGCGGCGCAAAAGGAGAACCAATGGCGGAAACGATCGGCTTCGTCGGCCTCGGTATCATGGGAAAGCCGATGGCCCGCAATCTCTTGAAAGCCGGCTACCTGCTGGTGGCCCACAACCGGAGCCGCGCCCCGGTCGACGAGCTGGTATCGGCCGGCGCGCGAGGCGTCTTCTCGCCGGCCGAGGTCGCCGAGGCGTCGGACGTGATCCTCACGATGCTGCAGGACTCGCCCGACGTCGAATCGGTCGTCCTGGGCAAAGGCGGGATCGTCGAGGGCGCGCGGCCCGGCAGCGTCCTGATCGACATGAGCACGATCTCGCCGGCGGTGACCCGACGGATCGCCGCCGAGGCCGCCAGGTTCGGGATGAAAACCCTTGATGCGCCGGTCAGCGGCAGCGAGCAGGGCGCGATCAACGCCACCCTGGCAATCATGGTCGGCGGCGACGAAGATGTCGTCCGCCGCTGCCGACCGATCCTGACCTGCCTGGGAAAAACCGTCGTCCACGTCGGCGGCGTTGGCATGGGACATACCGTGAAGCTGGTCAACCAGATCATCGGCCTGACGACGCTTGAAGCGGTGTGCGAGGGCTTGATCGTCGCCGCGAAGGCCGGGGTCGCCCCCGGCACGCTGCTCGAGGCGATCGGCGGCGGCGCCGCGCGGTCCTGGATGCTCGAAAACCTGGCCGCGAAGATCGCCGAGCGCGACTTCCGCCCCGGCTTCATGGTCCGTCTGGCCCAGAAGGACCTGCGGCTGGCGCTCGGTCTGGCCGACGAGCTCCACGTCAGCGTCCCGGGCACCGCGCTCACCCACCAGCTCTATCGGGCGATCGAGGCCGGCGACCAGGGGAGCGAAGGGATCCAGGCGCTGGCCAAGGCCCTGGAGAAGCTGGCGGGGTTCGAGGTGAAGAATGGCGGCTGAGGGCACGCGCGCTCGTCGTCTCGCCTGGGAAGGCTGTCCGAACGCGCGCGACCTGGGCGGCTACCCGACCGCCGACGGTCGGCAAACCCGCTGGGGCAGCGTGTTTCGCGCGGATTGCCCCAGTCGCCTCACCGACGCCGGTCGCGCCGAGCTGGTCGCCTCGGGCGTCCGGACGATCGTCGACCTGCGCCTGCCCGCCGAGCTGGTGACGAATCCGAACCCGTTCGCGTCTCCCGGGGTGTCGGGAATCGCCTTCTGGCACGAGTCATTCATCGATCCGACTTTCACCACGACACCATCCGAGAAAATCACCCTGGCGGGGGATTACCAGCGCATGCTCCAGCGCTTCTCGCACCGGGTCGCCGCGATCGTGCGCCGGATCGCCGACGCGCCCGAGGGCCCGGTGCTTTTCCACTGCTGGGCCGGCAAGGACCGCACCGGCCTGATCAGCGCGCTGCTGCTCGAATTGGCCGGGGTGCCGCGGGAGATCGTCGCCGCCGATTACGCCCTGAGCGAGGAATACGGCCGGGCTCGCGCCCGGGAATGGCTCGAGAAGGGCCCCGGCGGCACCCGCGCCGAACGCGCGGCCGAGCTCGCCTGGGGCCGCCCGACGTCGGAAGTCATGCACGAAACCCTCGCCGACCTGGACGAGCGCCACGGTGGGGCGGAAGGATACCTTCGGCAGGCGGGCGTCTCGGCGGACGAGATCGGCCGGCTGCGCGAGCGAGTGGTGGAGGCTTGGCGGTAGCACCCAGCAAGGGGGATCCCTCACCGCTGACGCTTTGCCCCTTTCTTCGTGGCGAGTTGCGTCTGAAGAACCTGGAGCATCGCCGCCGCGAGGCTAGACGCTTGCGACTGGCTCTTTCCCAATTCTCGGACGCGACGCTCCGCGATCTCGTAGCACGCGGCGTCGTCCCGGTCTCCAATCGCCCAGACAGTCGCGACCGTGTCGCCGGGATCAGTCGTGCAGATAATGCGCCAGTTGCGGTCGCCGACGACGATCTTCCGCCAGCCAGTAAGCCCACCGCCGAGGGGAAGCCCAGCTTCCTTACCAACTTCTTCGAGGCGGATCAGCTTCTTCAGGAACAGCGGCAATTGACCGGAAGAGGCATAACCCGCTAGGTCGTCTACCGCCTCATCAATCAGCTCAACCCGAATCGGCATCGACGCCCGGCTGATCGCGGAGCTGCTCCCGGGTGTACCCGAGCTGAGCGAGAACCTCGTCAAGCGAGTGCCGACCGGGTCCGGTCGTCAGCATCCGGGCGGTGGCTAGGGAGACGTCGAGCAGCTCATCGCGTAGCCTCTGAAGCTCATCAAGCCGCTCGATGCTCACGACCGCCGCGACGGGTTTATTATTGCGCAAGACGACTTGTTCGTGGCCGGTCTCGGCGGCCCGAACCAGGGCCGAGACGCCGAGCTTGTTGGCCTCGGAAATTGAGATCAGGTCCGCGGTGTCCACCAGTGCCATGCGCGGCCTCCATCAGATTCTACAT
>JBOGTX010000228.1:0-2465 GCA_050695695.1 Chloroflexota bacterium | reverse complement strand
CGCCTGGCAAGCTCGCGGTCGTCGATACCGACGTCCATCACGGGTACCGTGACAAGGCCGACCTTTACCCGTATCTGCCGCGGATCTACCAGGAGCGTCTCGCCGACTTCGGCATCGGGGGCGGCGGCGGTGGCTATGCGTACAACGGTGGCAAGAAGGGGCGCCGGATCGACGCGCTCTACCCCGACGATCCCTCCGATAACACGACCTCGGCGGTCAACGTCGACAAGGTGCGCGAGCAGCTCCTCGACGGCTGCGGCATCGCGGTCGCGGTTCTCACCGGCGGCGCGATGATCTATCCCGCCAGCGCGCTGACCGATCTGGACTACGCCTCGGCGGCCTGTCGCGCCTTCAACGACTACACGATCGAGCGCTGGCTGGCCGCCGATTCTCGCTTCCGCTTCACCATGGCGATCTGCACCCAGGACCCCGCCGGCGCCGCCCAGGAAATCGACCGGATCGGCGACCACCCTGGGATTGTCGGCGTCGTCATGCCGTGCGGCGCGCCGCGCCCGTTCGGCCACCGCTTCTACCATCCGATCTACGAAGCGTGCGTTCGCCACGGCCTCACCGTCGCGCTGCACTTCGGCGGCGAGGGCAGTGGTGTCAACCCGCCCCCGACCGCGGCCGGATTCCCGAGCTATTACGTCGAGGCCCGGCAGGCCCGCCCATCGTACTATCAGGTCCATCTCACCAGCTTCGTCTTCGAGGGCGTGTTCGAGAAATTCCCAACCCTCAAGGTGGCGATGCTCGAGGCCGGCTTCGCCTGGGTGCCACCCCACCTCTGGAAGATGGACGCCGACTGGAAGGGCTTGCGCTACCAGACCCCCTGGGTGAAGCGCCCGCCGAGCGAGTACGTGCGCGAGCACGTCCGCTTCGCGACCCAGCCGGTCGACGAGCCGGCGCGGCCGAGCGACGTCTTGAAGATCATCGAGTGGCTCGACGACGGACGGCTGCTCATGTTCGCCAGCGACCATCCGCATTGGGACTGGGATGATCCCGCCCAGGTCTTGACCGTCCTGCCGGACGAGCTGCGTCGCCGGATCTTCGTCGAGAACGCGCGCGACACGTTTCCACTGACGAAGTAGGCCGGCGGATGGAACGACACGTCGTCTGCCGCGTGGACGAGCTGCCGCCGGGCCAGCGGAAAATCGTCGAGGTCGCCGGCCGGGGGATCGGCGTCTTCAACGTCAAGGGTAGCTACTACGCCCTGCGGAACCGCTGCCCGCACCACGCCGGTCCGCTCTGCCAGGGCCTGATGACCGGCCTGGTGCTCGGCCCTGAACCCTATCGCTACACCTTCGAGCGCGACGGCGAGATCCTGCGCTGTCCCTGGCACGGCTGGGAGTTCGACGTCACGAATGGGAAATCGGTGTTCAATCCGCACCGGATCAAGGTGCGCAGCTACGACGTCGCGGTCGAGCCCGCCGAGGAAGAAGATGCGTCGATCGAGACCTATCCGGTCTCGGTCGAGCGGCAGCTCGTCGTCGTGTACGTGTAGGTGGGCGGACCGCAGCCTCGCCGTTGACAAGCTCTTCGCGAAGCGGATAAGGTGACGGCGACCCGCTGGGTCAGGAACGACTGGCCCGTGTCTTGATTGCGCGTCCGCGACGTTGGAGTTGAGCGCCCCGGCGGTGCCAAATCGTGGCCGCCCGACTGGTTGGAGGATGCCTTGACCGCGCCTGTTGCAAATCGACGGTTCGATCGTCGCTCGATCCTGGCTGGAATCGCGCTGGCCGGAACGCTTTCGACCCTCGCCGCCTGTGGTGGCGCCCCGGCGGCTCCGCCGACCGCGACCGCCGGCGCGTCGCCCGGGAGCTCCGGCTCCCCCTCGCCGTATCCGGCTCCGAATCAGTCACCCCCGGCCTCCCCGGCCCCGGCCACGGCGTATCCTGCCCCGACGAGTGGATCGGCGCGTCCTCCGACCACTCCGGCAAGCAGCGGGAGCTACCCGGCGCCAACCACCGCGACGGCCGGTTCCGCCTCGCCCACGCCGACGGCCACCGCGACCGCGACTCACTAGCCGCCGGGGATCGCCCTTTCAGCCGAGCGCGTCTTGATCGCAACGCGCTCGTTTTACCCCTCCTCCAGGAAGAGCTCCCCGGTGTTGTCGTCGAAGGCGAAGAGCTCGGCGTAGCGGCCCCAGTCGATCGCGGTGTCGAGCTGGCGGCGAGCCTCCTCCGTGCTGAAGGAACGCTCGAGCCGCGCCAGGAAGGTCTCCTCCGCGAGCCGGTGGTCCGCCTCGCTTTCCAGCGCGCTGACGATCTGGCGAATCAGCTCGACGTTCCCCAGCGCCTGGAAGCGGAAGATTTCCTTGCGCTCGAGGACGTCCGCGGTCGCGAAGCGCTGCCCGGTCTCGGTGAGCAGGACGTCCCCGTGCTCGATGTCGCCGATCCCCAGGATGTCCGATGCCTCGGCCAGCGGCAGCAGCTCGTCGGCCGACATCTGCAGCTCGTGCGCCGCCT
>JBOGTX010000227.1:0-2162 GCA_050695695.1 Chloroflexota bacterium | reverse complement strand
GCGGCGGGCCGGCCGGGGTCGACTACCTCGTTCCCTATCTCACGGAAAACCTGACGATCTCGATCGGCGAGGTCGCCACCCGGCCGGTGGCCGACCACCTGACGCGCTACGTCAGCGCCCAGCACCGGCAGTGCGGGTACTGCTCGGCCACGGCGTCGAGCGTCGAGCTGATGAAGCTGAACGTCCCGCCCAGCGTCGGCGTGCAGAGCTTCTCGAACCGACTGGCCGGTGGATCGGCGCGCGAGCCGAAGCGCAACGTCTGTCCGGTCTGTCGGGCTCAGTTCGTCCTCGAGCGGCTGGCCTGGGTGAGCCATACCGACAAGTACGGCGGGGACGTCAGCACGTTCTATCTGCACCTCTTCCCCTACACCTTTTTCACCCGCGAGCAGCTCGCCGCCTGGTGGTCCGGGGT
The DNA here is from genome assembly GCA_050695695.1 of Chloroflexota bacterium. Taxonomy (GTDB): domain Bacteria; phylum Chloroflexota; class UBA6077; order FW602-bin22; family CADDYW01; genus JAJPKB01. Next base: position 1,750 of record JBOGTX010000227.1, on the reverse strand, counting down.
GAGCGCGCTGCGGGGCGAAGACACCAGCGCGTTCTACCTTGACCCCGGCACCTACTTTCGGGCCCGGCGAGACGCGCCGAACCCGGCCCTGGCCGTCTGGAAGACGAAGCGAAACGGCGTCGCGATTCCGCGGCTGAGCGACGCCCTTGGTAATACGCCGACCCTGGCGATCCACGCGCCGGGCTCGTCGTTCGGCGAGCAGGCGCTACTCGCGCTGGAGACCGCGGCGATCCTGGCCGGCCACTTCGGCTGCAAGGCGCTCGTCTCGCGGACCGCGGTGCCGATCGTCGACGGCGCGGCGATTGATGGTCTGTACCTCGACGGCGCGCCCCAGGCGCTGCGCTGGCTGGTGCCCACGGATAATCTGGATGGGCCGGCGTTGGGCGCGCTGATTCGACGACTGAGCCTGCTCCACCAGCTTCAAGACGCGATTCGTCAGGGTACCGATAGCACTAACGTGGTGCTCGAGCTCGCGCGCGCGGCGGCCGGCGATCCGCTGGCGATCTGCTTCGTGGCCGATCGTCTGATCGAGCGGAAGCGACGGGGCGCGGACCCGAGCCTCGGTCAGGGCTCGCTCGCGCTTCAGCGCGCCGCCCCGTTGCTGCGCGCGCTCATCTTCGAAGAAGGGAGAAATCCGGTGGAATACCTTGACCAGATGGCGCGAGTCGCCGCCCAGAACTATCTGCGCGGAAGCTCTTTCAAACGCAGCGCCCTGCTCGATCCCCTGGACACCGCGCTGGCACTCACCGAGCAGCACCCGGAGGCAAAAGACCGCGAGGACCTGCGGGCGGCCCTGGTGACCGATATCTTCAACCACCTCGAACGAATTGCCGATAGCGACTACAAACCGGGGCGCACCAAGCGGGAGGCGATCAAGCAATACGTCGACCTCTACATCGACGGCTTACTGGCCAAAGACCATCAGGGAGACGTCAATTTCCTGCTCAACCGGGCCCGGTTCATTCGTAGCGCGTATCTCTTTTTCCTACAAGAAGCGCTCGATCAACAGCGACAGGAACGCGCGAGCGTCGCGCGATCATAGACTGGCAGACGGAGGACAGGGTGGGCATCTTCTCGACCTGGGCGGGTGATTACCTTCTGGCGCGCTACGAGAACTTTCCACGCGGCCGGTACGCGAGCCTGGTGCTCGCGCGTCGCACCGAGTCCGAAGCGATTTTCCGCACCGAGGGGTCCGGAGAAGACTTGTCGAAAGAAACGGTCTCGGCCGGCCTGGCCGACGGCCGAGCGGTCCGCCGGGTGGTGGTGAGCAAGCGCAAGCAAGTCGCGGTGGAGCGCCGAACCGGTCGGGAGCTGCTCCGCGAGCACGGGCTGCTCTACCCGCCCCGGGACGCGTCGAAGGTACCGGTGTGCGCGCTGAATACAAACGCTCCCTGCGAGCGATGCATCGATTGCATGCTCTACGGATTCGCGGTCGGCGGGGGCGGCGCGCAAAAATCACGGGTGATGACCGAGGATGCCTTCAGCCTGGGGCAAGCCAGCCAGGTCACCGGACGTCGGACCTTCAACGCGACCTTCGACAACGGCACGATGCGAAACCCGCTCACCGGCGAGGCGTCGACGAGCCTCGGCGAAGATGAGTACGTCCTTCCCCAGACCCATTTTCTGGACGTGGAGACGCTCAAAGACGTGACCGAGGGCGAGCTGGAGTACGTTCTGGGAAACGTGCTCCGGAGCACCCGCTATGGCGCGATCTCCAGCCGCCAGGGGCGTGTGAGGAACAGCGTCGTGG
>JBOGTX010000226.1:0-1555 GCA_050695695.1 Chloroflexota bacterium | reverse complement strand
CCGGCGCGGCGACGATCGAGATCTCGTCGATGTCCTCGAATGTCTTGAGGCCGGTTTTGTCCTGCTGGCTATCGTCGCCATCGTAATAGATGGCGGCGGGGAGATTCCCGTCGAGCGCTTCTGGCAGGGCGGTTGCCGGGTCGTTCGGGGTGGCCAGGGTGTAGCTGACCTGGAGCTGGTCTGGCGTCGGTCGGGTGCCGCGCGGCGACATCGCGTTCAACTGGGCATCGGTGTCGAGGCTGAGACTGACGCTTGCCATCACCTGATTGCCGACCAGGGCGCTGACCAGCTCGGCGCCGGTAAGCCCCGGCGAGCTCTGCTGCTCGACGGCAAACGGAATCGTCAGGTAGCGCTCGCGCGAGCTCGGCTCGCGGGTAAAGATCGACACCAGGCTATTGCGACTGTTCGGATCGGTGGACGGCGAGAGATCGGTCCAGGTCTGCTCGTCTTCAAAGCGACCGGGTTTGAGAACGCTCACCGTCATGGTGACTCGGCTAACGCTGAAACTATCCGGGCTCAGGTTAGCCAGCCGCAACGTCGTGCCACCGCCGAGCGAGCTCTGATAAGCTGGCGGGTTAAGGCTTCCGTCGGCGATCACGTCGTACAGTCCTTCGTTCGCCGATCCGGCGCCCCCCACCACCCCAACGTATTTGATGAACACGACGTCACCCGGCTGGACGCTGTTGACTCCCAGCGCGGCGCGGACACCGCCGACCGGCGGCGAAGCGACCAGGAGGTTCGCGGTCGTCCGGACAGCGAAGGTAATCCGCATCTGGCCAGCCGATCCGGGAAAGCGTGCGCGAAGGATGAGTTGGGCCGGCGACCCGAGGTCGAGGCTCGCCAGTCCGTAATCGGGATCGGGCGTATCGGCCGGAGATTGGGCCGATTGGTACACCCGCGTCACATAGAGCATGGTGCCGCCGTTGTCGAAGAAAGCCCGAACCGCGTGCGCCATGTAATTGATCTGCGGGTTGGCGATACCGGCAAACTGCAGCGGGTCAAGGCCGCCGTAGATGCGCGAAAAGTCGGCGAAGCTCGTCAGCAGCTCCGGCGGACCACTCGTCGGCCCGAAGCGGGTGGGGCCAATGAATCCGGCGACGCTGGTGCTGACGCCCTCGATCGACTTCGGGCGGAAGCTGACCTCTTCGACGTAGACGCCAGGAGCGAGATACGCGGGCACGGCAAATCCTCCCTGTGAAAACTAAGGCGACGCCGCCGGTCCGATGACGAGACCGGATCCGCGGTCGGTCCGCGGCACCAGTGGCTGTCCAAAGACCAACACGCTGCTGAGCTCGGCCACGGCCTGAGCCGGATCCAACGGAAAGGTAGGCCAGATCTGACCGATCGACTGGCTAAAGACACTACGGATCTCGGGCGTGGCTGAGCCCGGGGGAAAATCGAGCGACCACGGTGAGTAGCGCACCCGCAGGGCCGCGGCCCAGCTCTGCTGGGTACTCGTTGGCGGCGAGACCGCGCCGGGAGAGACGGTAAACGCCGGGTAGGGAAACGCGACCAGGACCGCGCCCCGCGAATCGGCGACCCCGTACCAGATCGA
>JBOGTX010000225.1:0-2664 GCA_050695695.1 Chloroflexota bacterium | reverse complement strand
GGCCTGCCCGAGGCGCGCGAGCTGGTCCGGCCGGACGACGAAGTGCGGGCTCGCGATAACCGTGAGGCGTTCAGACATCGTTTCACCAGATTCAGATTAGACCTTCAGCGCGCCCGCGGTCAGGCCGCGGATGAAGTAGCGCATGCCAAAAAGGAACATCACCAGCAAGGGAATCGCGGAAAGCAGATAGCCGGCGAAGCGCGGACCGTAGTCGATGATGCCATACCCGGCATTGAAGGCGGTCAGCGCGACGGTGACGACCTGCAGGCTGCTGCTGTTGATCGTGATCAGCGGCCAGATGTAATCGTTGTAGGCCCCGAAGGTGTGAATGATCCCGATCGTCACCAGGATCGGCAGCGAGAGCGGCACCGCGATCGCGGTGAAGAGCTGCAGCTCGGCGGCGCCGTCGATTCGTCCGGCCTCGAACAGCTCCTCGGAAAGCGTGGCGAAAAAGCCCCGGCAGAAGAGAATCCCGAACGCCATGTCGCCGGCCATCCAGGGAAGGATCAGGACCCAGGGGGTGTCGACCAGGCCCATGCCCTTTACCAGCAGGTAGCGCGGAATCAAGGTGAGCACCGAGGGAATCATCATCAGGGCAAGGAACGAATAATACAGGGTCTCCTTGCCGGGAAAGCGGTGCCGCGCGAACGCATAGCCGGCCATCCCCGAGAAGAGGACGGTGAGCAGGGTCGAGGCCAACGATTCCCAGACACTGTTGAAGAGCGCCTGCTTGATCGCGTTCCAGCCGAGCGCGTAGTTCTTGAAGATCCAGGGATCCGGCGCCGCCCAGAAGTCCGAGTAGATCTGGGCGTTGTTCTTGAACGAGAAGATCAGAAGATAGATGATCGGCAAAAAGACCAGCGCGAGGACCACGACCAGCAGCCCGACCACGATGACCTGATTCACCGAGCGACGATCCGGCATGCGGCTACCCTCCCCTCGCCATCAAGCCTCGTACTCGATGCCGGACTTCAGATAGGTCAGATTGAGGATCGTCACCGCCAGGATGACCACGAACAGGGCAATCGCGATCGCGCAGGCGTACCCGTAGTTCGAGTCCTGGAACGCGGCGTAATACATCTCCAGCGCCGGCACGGTCGTCGATTGAAATGGGCCACCGCCGGTCATGACGAGGATGTAGTAGAACCCCTGGAATCCGTCGATGACGCTGAGGACGACCAGGAGCTTGATCTGCCCGACCAGCAACGGCAGATCGAGGTGGATGAACTGGCGAAAGGCCCCGGCCCCGTCGACGGTGGCGGCGTCGTAAAGCTCCTGGGGGAGCGACATCAGCCCGCCGAGGTAGATCAGGAACGGCAGGACGTGGACCCAGGGAAAACCCATGAAGAGAATCGACGGCAGCGCGAGATCCGCGTCGCCCAGCCAGGCGTGCTGCAAGGTCTGGAGGCTGACGCCGCCGAGGATCTGGTTGAGCAGGCCAACATTCGGATCGTAAATCTGGACCCAGAGCAGGATCAGCGCGATCGCCGGCATCACCATCGGCACGACGAAGAGCGTCCGGAGCCAGTATTGGAGCCGTTGCGAGCGGAGGCGAAAGATCAGCTCCGCCACCAGCAGCGGCGCGGTCAAGTTTTTCGCCACGGTGACGAACACGATGGCGATCACGTTGGCCAGGCCCTTGCCCAGGACCGGGTCGGTCGTCATCTGGGCGAAGTTGCTGATCCCGACGAAGTGAACGTCCGAAAAGCCGGGGTTCCAGTCGGTGAACGCGTAGTAGAACCCCGAGAACGTCGGGATGTACATGAACACCGCGACACTCAGCAGCGCCGGCAAGATGAAGAAGTAAGAAACCCGACAGTCGTAGATCGCGCGCCAGAGCGACCCCGAGCGGACTCGGCCCGGCGCGGCGATCGTCCCGGACATGGCCATCTCGTACCCCTCTCCCGTCGTCGCTATTTCGGCGGGTTTGGCTTCTTCTCCGGGTGGTCCAGGTCGTAGCCCTGGGTCTTCGCGACGCGAGGGACCGCCGTCAGGGTCATCGCTTCGAATTGCTGGGCGTACTGCGCGTCGGTCAGCTTGCCGGCCGCCCACTGTTGGGCGAGCGAGACCCACGCCCGCTGGCTCTGTGGATCAAGCCCGTGAATGCCCGGTGCCCCGCCCTCGCCCTGTCCCCGTCCTCCGATGACCGAGAATCGGTCCTCCCAGATCTTCGGCAGGGCGACGTCTTTGAGCACCGGCGGACCGACGAGGTCGTACTTCGGGTCGGTGAGTGTCTTTTCGACCAGCAGCCCCGCCATCTTCGGCGAGGTAAGGAACATCAGGAAGTCGAGCTCGAGATCGTTCTGGGCAGTTGTCTTCTTGGGAACGACCCAGTAGCCGGCCGGATTGTCGATCGAGCGGGTCGGCGCCTGGACCAGCTTCGAGCCGTCGATATCGACGAGATTGAACGTTCCGTAGTCGAACCGCTTCAACCCGCTGGCGGAATCGCCCATGAAGTGCTCGAACTGGGAGAAGAACCAGGTCGCATCCATCCAGACGCCGGCCTTGCCGGTCAGGAACAACTGGCGCGCGGTCTCGCGGTTGACACCCAGAAATCCCGGCTGGATGTATTTGAGAAATTCCTTGAGGTGGCCCCACCATTCCTCGTAGCCGGGGTTATCCACCCTCAGCTTCTTGTCGCGGAAGGCCTGGATCATCCGGACC
>JBOGTX010000224.1:0-2745 GCA_050695695.1 Chloroflexota bacterium | reverse complement strand
ACCTGGATTTGCTCCGCAAATCCAGGTAGTTGTCACAATGGCGCTACTTAATTGGCGACCACGAACGCCAGCGCGAGCTCGCGGGAATGGGTCAGGCTAATCGCGAATTCACGAAGTCCCAGCTCCTCGGCGCGTCGGCGCGCGCGGTCGTGGAGGAAGACGAGCGGTTTGCCTCGTGGATCCGGCAAAACCTCGACGTCCCGCCAACTGATGCCGTGCAAGCCAGTACCGAGCGCCTTCGACACCGCCTCTTTGGCGGCGAATCGGGCCGCCAGCTCGTTGACGCGCCCTCGGTAGCGGTCGGCTTCGCGCTCGGTGTAGATGCGGCGCAGGAAGCGCTCACCAAACTTTTCGTAGACCGCGGCGATGCGCGCGACTTCGACGGCATCGACGCCAACGCTCGTCACGCGCCCACCGACCTGCTCGGCGATCGATAAAACGGGAGCTTGACGATCTTCGCCGGCACCGGTCGCTCGCGGATCACGACGTCGATGCGCCGATCCACCGTCGCCAGCGGCGCCTCGACGTAAGCGAGGCCGACGTTTCGGTCGAGCGTGGGCGCGTAGCTTCCACTCGTCACCTGGCCGACCGGGCGACCGTCGACCTCGACCGAAAAGCCGGAGCGCGGAACGCCACGTTCGACCATTTCGAATCCCACCAATCGACGTCGCAATCCCTCGGCTTTTGCCTTCGTGAGCGCGCCTCGGCCCACGAAATCGCCCTTGGCGAGCTTGACGACGAAGCTCAGGCCCGCTTCGAGGGGGTTGGTGCGCTCGTCCATGTCGTGGCCATAAAGCAGGTTCCCCGCTTCGAGGCGCAGGGTATCGCGCGCGCCGAGCCCACACGGCTGGACTGGCCGCGTTCCGCCGTCGAGCACCGCCCGCCACACCCGGGCGACCTCACTCGCGGCGCAGAAGATCTCGACTCCATCCTCGCCGGTGTAACCGGTCCGGCCAATCAAGCTTCGGACCCCGGCGACCTCGTCGGAGCGGATGCCCCGGCGAGGCAGGCTGGACAGGTCGCCCGCGACCAGATTTTGCACAGTCGAGATGGCGAGCGGACCCTGGACGGCGATCAGACCGGTTTCCGCGGACCGGTTGCGCACGGTGACGTCGGCGCGCCGGTTCGCCGCGAGCCAATCGCCCACCCTGTCGATATTCGACGCATTTACCACCATGAGATACCGGTCGTCGAGTCGATACATGAAAATGTCGTCGATCATCCCGGCGTCCGGCTGGAGAAGGCAGGAGTACTGCGACCCGCCCACCGCGATCGTCGATACGTCGTTTGGCGTGAGCCACTGGAGGAAGGCCAGCGCGCCAGGGCCGGCAATCTCGAACTCGCCCATGTGGCTGACGTCGAACGCCCCGACCGCGACGCGCACCGCGCGATGCTCTTGCAAGATGCTTTGATACTGGACCGGCATGTCCCAGCCGGCGAAGGGCACCATTCTCGCGCCAAGCTTGAGGTGCTCCGCGTGAAGCGGAGTCATTTCAAGAGACTCAGACACTTTCCGCACCCCTAAATTCTCGAGGTCTGGCCCGGGACGGTTGGCGCCTCGGCCACCGCGCGATGCCGTTCAATCAAGGCGCTGGCCCGGCGCACGATGTCGGCATCGTTTGGATAGGTCAGGACCGCCAGCGCCTGGGCGACCGGAAACCAGGCAACCCGATCGTACTCGGGATCGTGCAGCGCCATGCTCCCGCCCACCGGTACCATGAGATAGTAGTATACGGTTTTGTGGATGCGGGTGCGTCGAGCGACAAACCAGTAGGTGATGCTTCCGATCGGCTCGACGATGCGCACGTCCAGGCCGGTCTCCTCGCGCACCTCGCGCGCGGCGGTTTGTTCGCGCGTTTCTCCCCGCTTCGGCGTTCCCTTCGGAAGAAACCACGACTCTTGCTCGCTGCGGCCGACCAGGGCCACGTCGACGAGGTCCCCGGTGAACCGGTACACCACGCCCCCAGCGGACTCGGCCTTCGCCATTTTGAGCTTTGCCACGAATCAGTCCCCCGTCTTCATCGCGGACAGGTATCGGAGAAGCCCGACGATCGACTTCGCGTCACGGATCTCGCCGCTCGCAATCAACGTCGGAACGTCCCTCAGCTCGATCCACTCCCGTTGGATGCTTTCATCTTCCTCGGGGCGTCCGGGCGCCGGAGCGAGGCCGGTTGCCAGGAACAGGGACAGATACTCGGTACAGAACCCGGGCGCGCTATAGAACCCGCCAAGGGCCGTCCAGGACGCAGCCTCCAGCCCCATCTCCTCGGCAAGCTCTCGGCGCGCGCATGCCTCGGCGTCCTCGTTCGGCTCGCGGGTACCCGCGGGCAATTCGATGAGAACCTGGCCGATCGCCGCCCGATACTGGCGCACCATCGCCACCCTCCGCCGATCATCGGGCGCGACGATGACGACGGCGCCCGGATGCTCGACGATCTCGCGGGTGGTCCGACGCGCCGATGGCAACACGACCTCGTCGACCCGCAGGGACAAAATGCGTCCCCGAAAGACCTCGCGTCGCGCGACGACCCGCTCCGGGAGAGAGTCGCTCATGGCGCGCCTCGCTCCGCGTCGCGCGCCTCGCGCTTCCACGCTTCGGCGTTCCGCAACAGATCACGGGCGTGATCGCGAGCGCTCGAGCCATCTCCTGGCGCGCCGACCATCGTTGCCAGCTCCTCGATTCGACCGGTCAGGTCCAGGATTCTGACGTCGGTTCGGGTGTGTCCGTCGGCCACCCCCTTACTG
>JBOGTX010000223.1:0-4218 GCA_050695695.1 Chloroflexota bacterium | reverse complement strand
CCCTTGGAATACCTACCCTTGAAAGACTGGCTCGTCGGGGGAAGGACCGGCAATCGGGCCAACTGACGCGGGTGCGATCAATAGACCCGGGGGATCAGCCGCCAGGTGCGACTGGCGTACTTTTCGTAATCCCCGGGGAAGGCGTCTGACAGCATCGCCTCTTCCACCGCCACGCGGTAGAGATAGACCGCGGCCATGGGGAAGGCGACGATCGCGGCGATCAGCCAGTTCGCCGTCGCCAGGCCGGCGCCGATCCAGAGCAGCAGGTCCCCGAGGTACCCCGGGTGACGCACGACCCGATAAGGTCCCGCGGCGACGATTCGTTGCTCCGGGGAGGTTTGCAGCGTTCGGGTGTAGGAGGAGCCGAGGACGCGGAGCGCCCAGATCCGGAGGCCGAGCCCAGCCAGCATCAGCACGACCCCGGCCCACGGGCCCCGCTGGCCGCCGAATCGACCAACCTTCGGACGGTCCAGGACCGGCGCGACGATCAGGGTGAGCACAGCCGCGCCAAACGCGGCCCCAATCGCGGTCGTGCTCCCTCGATCCGCCCGGCCCGGGCGCAAGCTCCGGGCTTTCTCGCCCCGGCGCAGCAGGCGTTCCGCGATGAAGAAGCCGCCCAGCACACCATAGGCGGCGCCGATTGCTCGCATCTTGCTCTCTCTCGGCCAGGATGCCATCACTATAGCACGGCTGCCATGGCTGCTATGATTGGGGAAGCATCCGGCGTCCGCCTGGGATGACGTTTTTGGGCAAGATCCTCCGGGCTCGCCCGATCCCCGGAGTCTGACCAGTGAGGTTGTGAAGCCATGAAGATCACCAACGTTCGGATCGTCGAGGTCGAAGGCGCGGACCGGGCCGGCCTGGCCATCTACGAGTCACCGCGCGGCGGGCTGCCGGCGAACGCGGTCACGCCGCACCGGGAGATCTACACCCTGATCGACACCGACGAGGGAATCACCGGCATGGTCCACGGCGGCTCGCCGGACGTGAAAGCCGTCGGCGCGCTCTTGATCGGCGAAGATCCGCTGCGCGTCGAGTATCTCTGGGAGAAGCTCTACTATAGCGCCTACCACCGGCAGAAAGCGCCGACCGTCGGTCTGCTCGACCTGGCGCTCTGGGACATCGCCGGTAAGGCCCGGAACGAGCCGGTGTATCGGCTCCTCGGCGGACCGACCCGCGAGCGCATCCGAGCCTACGTTGGGATGCTCGGCTTCTCGACCGAGCCGGCCCGCGCCGCCGAGTGTTCGATCGCCTGGGTCGAGCAGGGCTTCACCGCTCTGAAGTGGTACCTGCCCGGCAACGCCACCGACGGCGCGGATGGACTGCGCCGAAACGTCGCGCTGATCGCGGCGGTGCGCAAGGCGGTGGGCGAGGACGTCGAGATCATGGTCGATTGCCTGTTGTCGAACCCGCGCCCCAACTCCCTGCTGTACGCCATCGAGCTGGCGCGCCGTCTCGAGGAATTTCGACCGACCTGGCTCGAAGAGCCACTGAGCTTCGACGACCTGGACGCGCACGTTCGGCTCTCGCGGGCCACCCGGATTCCGCTGGCGTTCGGCGAGCACTTCTTCACCCGCTGGCAGATCCGCGACATCTTGGAGAGCGGCGCGGCGACGGTGCTCCAACCGGATCCGGACGCGGCCGGCGGCATCACCGAGATGCGCAAGATCATCGCGCTGGCGTCGGCATACGGCGTTCCGGTGGTCCCCCACGCGAACCAATCGTGCCGAAACGCGCTCCACCTGCTCTTCGCCAGCCCAGAGCGGATCTGTCCGCTGGCCGAGTGGGGCGTCAAGATCAACCACAACGTCCAGCACTTCTACCAAGACTTTTACGAACCGAAGGCTGGGTATTTTCCGCTCCCGCCGGGACCGGGCTTCGGCTACGAGCTGGATCCGGCGAAGATTCGGCGCCAGACCGAGGTGTAAGGGCTGCTTCGATCGTGTCACGGGGCACCCTCGATCGGTTTCGTCGCCCGGGCGTAGAGGACGTCGGTGCGGACGCTGGTCACTCGCGCTTCCCTCAGCCGTCCCAACAACGCCGACCGCACCCGTTCGCCGGCCGCGGCGCCCATGAGATCGATCGGCATCCGGTGGCCGGTGCCAAGGACGACCGTCCAAAAGTCCTCCGGTGTCATCGGTTGAGCCAGGGTCTCGAGGTCGATCTCCGGGTCCGCCGCCCCGGCGTCTCGGTAGAGCCGGCGCAGCCGTGGCGGCTCGGCGATGGCATCCTGGGCAAAGCGCGCCGGGCGAAGCTCGGGCCGCTCGGCCCCGATGGCTTCCCAGTACAGCGTGTTCGCCGGCTCGAACAGGCAGGAGCCATAGGTCGTCACGCAAAGCATCCCACCCGGCCGTACCGCCTCCCACAGCTCAGCCAGCGTGGCAACCATGTCGGGGGCAAAGAACAGTCCGAAGACGCAGACCACGGCGTCGTAGGCGGCGCGCTCGGCCTCCAGCCGGGTCACGTCGCCTACGCGAAATTCCAGGTTCGTGAGATTTCGGGCCTCGGCCTTGGCGCGGGCCAGGGCAAGGAGCCGCTCGGCCAGGTCGATTCCGAGGACGTGGCCGGCCTGACCGGCCCGCTCGGCGGCGGCGAGCGCCGACGCGCCACTCCCGCAGCAGAGGTCGAGGACGCGATCACCCGGACGGACCTCGGAGAGCTCGACGGTTCGTCGTCCGCAGTGGTCCCAGAGGGTCAACGGGGCGCTGTCGAAGTAGTCGGCCGCCTGATTGTAGGTCGCCTGAAGCTGAGTCTTGATTGCCTGGGAGCGTGGGGAGAAATTTATATCGCTCATCTTAATTATATACCATGTAGCCCTACCTCTGTCAAGCAGGCTGGCCAGAAAGCCAGCGCTTCCAGGCCAAGCCGCTTTGCCCGACACTTCCCAATCACCCGCGTGAGTTGGTAGCATGGCACGACGACGTCGCCGAGGCGACGAAAACCGCACGGAGGACGAGATGACGAACCCCTGGCGTGGCATCTACGGCATTCTGCTCACGACCTACACCGACCAGGACGACGTATTTCTGGACGACCTGGCCGCGCAGGCCGACTTCGTGGCCTCGACCGCGCAGGGCATCGTCTGGCCGGTGCTGGCCAGCGAGTTCTACCTGATGGACGACGACGAGCGGATGGCCGGCTACCCGGCCGTGGCCGCGGGAAACCGTCAGCGGGTGCCCTTCGTCGCCGGGGTCAGCAGTCCGACCACCCGCGCGGCGGCAAAAATGGCCGAGGCCGCGGCGAAGGCGGGGGCCGACGCGGTGATCGCGCTGGCGCCCTATCTGAAGAAGGCGACGCCGGCCGAGGTCGATCGGCACTTCGAGGCGATCGCCGGGGCCGGCCTACCGATCTTCGTCCAGAACGCCGCGTACCTGACCGGCGCCTGCACCCTCACCCCGGCCGACCTGAACCGCCTCGCCAACAAGATTCCGGCGATCCAGTACCTGAAAGAAGAGGCGCCGGTGCTGCCCCAAACGATCAGCAAGATCCTCGAGCAGGTGCCCGGCCGCTTCAAGGGAATTTTCGGCGGGGGCGGCGCGCGCTTCCTGATCGACGAGCTCAATCGGGGCGGCGCCGGCAACATGCCGGCCTGCGAATGGGCCGACGTCTTCGGCCACGCCTTCGACCTCTACGAGCGGGGCGAGAAGGCGGAGGCCCGCCGGATCCACGTCGCCGCGCTCCAGGGCATGAACTTCGAGGCGTCGTACGGCATGCTCGGCGCGCGCGAGGTCCTCAAGCGGCGCGGCATTCTGCGCTCGACCAACAGTCGCTACTCGACCCAGGCCGACTTCGACGCTCACGCCCGCGCCGAGCTCGACGCCGTTCTGGAATTTCTGGGGCCGTACCTGCGGTGGCCGGAGCATCGGCTGAGGGGGTGAGGGGGTGAGGCCACTCCGGTGTCCGCGCGGACACCGAACCTTTCCGGCCGGCCTACCCTTCGTCCCGATCCTCGGGCGGCCGGTCCGGCCCCCGGTAGTCGTGGGCCGTCAGAATCGACTGGAACTCTTCGTGGAGGGACCGCAGGAGGCGGTCCTGCTCCCACATGGCGTCGAGGCGCGCCCGGCGGTGGCCTGGCGGCAGCGCCTCCAGCTCGGAGCGCAGCGCCTGGCAGCGACGCCAGAGATCCCGCGGCACGGCGTGCAGCAGCGGCTCCCAGGAGACCGCGGTTCGCTGACGGACGCCTTCTTCTTTCGCCAGCCGCGCCATGACGCGCTTGAC
>JBOGTX010000222.1:0-7012 GCA_050695695.1 Chloroflexota bacterium | reverse complement strand
GTCGTGGCCTACACCAACGCCGCGACGATCGTCGGCAACGATTTTAAGGACACCGAGGAGCTGGACGGACTGTTCTCCGGCTACAATCCGGAGACCCGGACCTACGATCCGGCGTCCTGGGCCTACGAGCGCGAGCCGGTCGACGGCCCCGACGGGCCAACCCGGCCGCGGACCGATCCAACGCTCGATCACCCGCGCTGCGTGCTCCAGATCATGCGCCGCCACTTCGCGCGCTACACCCCGGAGCTGGTCGAATCGGTCTGCGGCACGCCCAGGGAGCAGTTCCTCGCGGTGGCCGAGGCACTGACCGAAAACTCCGGGCGCGAGCGCACCAGCGCGATCTGCTACGCCCTCGGCTGGACCCAGCACAGCAAGGGCGTCCAGACGATTCGCGCGGCGGCGATCCTCCAGCTCCTCCTGGGTAACATCGGTCGGCCGGGTGGCGGAATCCTCGCCCTGCGCGGCCACGCCTCGATCCAGGGCTCGACCGACGTGCCGACCCTCTACGATCTGCTTTCCGGCTACATGCCCCAGCCGACCGCCCTCGATCCCCAGCAAACTCTTGCCAGCTACCTGGATTCGGCAGCGCCGAAGACCGGCTACTGGGCCAACCTGCCGAAGTTCCTGGTCAGCTTCCTGCGCGCCTGGTACGGCGACGCGGCGACCCCGGAGAATGAGTTTTGCTACGCCCACGTGCCGAAGACGGTCGGCGACCACTCCCACCTGGCCACGACCTACGACATGGTCGACGGCAAGGTGAAGGGCTTCATCTTGCTCGGCCAGAATCCGGCCGGCGGCAGCTCGCACGCCCGGCTCCAGCGGCGGGCGCTGGCGAACCTCGACTGGTTGGTGGTGCGCGATCTGTATGAGACCGAGACGGCCGCGTTCTGGAAGGCGCCGCCGGATCACGTCGATCCCGCCACGATCGCGACCGAGGTCTTCTTCCTACCGGCGGCCGGTCCCGGCGAGAAGGCCGGCTGCTTCACCAACACCCAGCGGCTCCTCCAGTGGAAGGAAAAGGCAGTCGATCCCCCGGACGATGCCCGCTCGGACGCCTGGTTCATGCACGACCTGGCGAAGCGACTGAAGACGCTCTACGCCGACAGCCCCGAGCCGCGCGATCGCCCGATCCAGGACCTCACCTGGGACTTCGACCGCGCCGAGCCGGAGCCCGGCTCGCGGATCCTCGACGAGCCGGATGTCGAGCAAGTGCTCAAGGAGATCAACGGCTTCACCTGGCCGGGGCGCCAGCAGCTCAAGGACTTTGGCGAGCTGAAGGACGACGGCAGCACCGCCTGCGGCTCCTGGATCTACACCGGGGTGTATCCGGCCGAGGGGGTGAACCACGCGGCGACGCGGGTGGCCGATGACTACGTCTCGCCGAATTGGGGATTCGCCTGGCCGGCGAATCGCCGGATCCTCTATAACCGCGCCTCGGCCGATCCCGAGGGACGGCCGTGGTCGGATCGCAAGAAGTACGTCTGGTGGGACGACGCCCAGCGGCGCTGGACCGGCCTCGACGTGCCCGACTTTCCCCTGACCAGGCCGCCAACCGATCCGGCCAGGCCCGGCGCCCTTGGGATGGACGCGCTGAGCGGGAGCGATCCGTTCATCATGCGGCCCGACGGCAAGGGCTGGCTGTTCGCGCCTTCCGGTCTGAAGGACGGCCCGCTGCCGGCGCACTACGAGCCGGTCGAGTCGCCGGTCGAAAACGCCGTCTACCGTGGGCAGCGGTCGAGTCCGGTCGCCCGGCTTTTTGCCAATCGCCTCGACAATCCGCTGGCCGCGCCCGGCGACACCCGCTTTCCGATCGTCCTGACCACCTACCGCCTGACCGAGCATCACGTGAGCGGTCCGATGACCCGCTGGCTGCCCTGGCTGGCCGAGCTGCAGCCGGAGCTTTTCGTCGAGCTGAGCCCGGAGCTGGCGCGGGAGAAGGGAATCGCCCACCGGGGCTGGGTGACGATCGTCAGCGCGCGGGGCGCGATCGAGGCCCGGGCGATGGTGACCCGCCGGCTGCGGCCGTTTCGAATTGCCGGTCAGGTGGTCCACCAGGTCGGCCTGCCGTTCCACTGGGGGTATCAGGGTGTCGCGACCGGCTCGATCGCCAACGACCTTACCCACCTCGTCCTCGAGCCCAACGTTGGCATCTACGAGGTGAAGGCGCTGCTGGTCGATCTGCGGCCCGGGCGACTGGCCGATGCCCCGTCCGATCTTCAGCCACCGCTGCGGGCCGGGGAGATCCGAGTCCCAGGGACGCCCGATGGCCAGGATCCGCCGGATCGATCGCCGGTGGACGATCGGAGGCGCCGATGAACGAGCGCTGGCAGGCGCTGATCGACGCGCTCCAGAAGGTGGACCCGCCGGCGCCGCGTCCGACCAAAGGCTTCTTTACCGACGCGACGCTCTGCATCGGCTGCAAAGCGTGCGAGGTGGCCTGCAAGGAGTGGAACCAGCTCCCCGCCGAGCCGCCGCGCTGGACCGGCAATAGTTATGACAACACCGGCGCGCTCTCCTCGACGACCTGGCGCCACGTCCAGTTCGTCGAGCGAATCGGCGACGACCGACTGGCGCCGCGCTGGCTGCTGCTGAGCGACGTTTGCAAGCACTGCGCGAACGCGCCCTGCCAGGAGGTGTGCCCAACCGGCGCGATCGTACGGACCGAGTTCGACACGGTGTACGTCCAGCAGGACGTCTGCAACGGCTGCGGCTACTGCGTCGCCGCCTGCCCGTTCGGGGTGATCGAGCGGAGCCAGTCGGACGGCGGCGCTCACAAGTGTACGTTCTGCTACGATCGCCTGAAGGACGGTGAGTCGCCGGCCTGCGCGAAGGTCTGCCCCACCCAATCGATCCAGTTCGGCGATCTCGACGAGCTGAAGGGTCGCGCCGAGCGCCGGCTCGCCGAGCTGCACCAGCGCGGCGAGGCGGGGGCTTACCTGTACGGCCACGACGCGCGGGTGCTGGAGGGCGGGCTGCACGCGTTCTTTCTGCTGACCGATCCGCCCGATACCTACAACCTGCCGGCCCACCCGCGCCGGCCGGTGAAGAACGCGCGGCCGGGCTACCTTGGCACGCTGGCGATGGGCGTTGGGCTACTCATCGCCGGGGCGCTGGCGTTCAGGCGCGGTGGTGCCGACACGCGCTGAGCGGATTCGACAGGCCACGTCCCGGCCCGGCGAACCGGTATGAAAGTGAGGATCGATGGCCGAGCATGCTTCGCGCCAGGAATCGGTCAATCCGGACGGTCAGGCGTCCGCCCGCGGCTACTACGGGCTGCCGGTGCTCAAGGCGCCGGTTTGGCGCTGGGAGGTTTGGAGCTATTTCTTTCTTGGTGGCCTGGCGGCCGGCAGCTTCGTCGTCGCGAGCCTGGCTCGGATTTTTGGCGACAAGCGCGATCGATTGGTCAGTCGGGTCGGCTACCGAATCTCGTTCGCGGCCGTTGCGTTCTGTCCGCCTCTGTTGATCAGGGATCTCGGTCGGCCCGGCCGCTTCTTGAACATGCTGCGAGTCCTCAAGCCGGAGTCGCCGATGTCGGTGGGCGTCTGGGGGCTGGTGGGCTTTTCGGGTTGCGCGGCTCTGGCCGCGCTGGGTGACGCGTTCGCCGGCCAGCGCGGCGCGCGGGGCGTGGTGGCGCGGCTGATCCCAGCGCGCGGAATCGCCGCGGTTGGCACGGTGCTAGCTATACTGTTAGGTGGTTATACGGGTGTTCTGTTGTCGGTGACGAGCGTTCCGCTCTGGTCGCGCGGCCGCCTGCTTGGCCCGGCGTTCCTGGCGTCGGCGCTCGCCTCCGGCCTGTCGGCGATCACCCTCGCGCTCTCGATCGGAACCAGCGCCTCGGAGTCGTCGATCCAGACGCTCGATCGGCTGAAGCTGGTCACGATCGCCGCCGAGGCGGCGACGCTGGCCGGATTCGTCGGCTCGAGCGATCGCGCCGCGCGGCCGCTGCTGGATCCCCAGCAGTATGGTCGGCCGTTTATCGCCGGCGCGCTTGGCCTCGGCCTGGTGATCCCCGCGCTCGCGATCCTGACGCCGTCAGCTCGCGGGCGCGGATCCAGCCTGCTGGCGTCGCTGTGCGGGCTGCTCGGCGGGGTGCTGCTGCGCTACGCGGTGGTCGAAGCGGGGCGCGCATCGGCCGAGGACCCCGAGGCGACGTTCTGGCACACCGACCTTCCCGAAGGCAAGGCCTGACGGTGGCGGAACGCCCCTGGCCGGCCGGCGAGGACCCGCTGCGGGTTCGCGCGCTGACTGTCCGCCGCTACCGCGACGGTGTCGCGCGTGACCTCGCGGACGAGGTCGCCGCCGAGGAGCCGTTCGAGCTGCGGGTCGCCGGCCGATCGGTTGCCATGATCATGCGCACGCCCGGCGACGATCGCTTCCTGGCGACCGGCTTTCTCTTGAGCGAGGGCGTGATCCACGCTGCCGATGACGTCGTGTCCTGGCAGCCGGCGCTCGATCGCGACGGCTTTCCCCAGGCGAACGTGCTCGACTTTCGCCTTCGGCCGGAGCTGGAGGCGTCGGATCTGCTCGGCCGGAGGAATTTCTCGGTGAGCTCGAGCTGCGGGCTCTGTGGCGTCGCGAGCATCGAAGCCGCGCGGCTGCTCGCCCCGCCAGTTCGTTCCGAGGGCTCGGTCGCCGGTCAGATGCTGCTCGATCTGGAGCCAAAGCTGCGGGCGGCTCAGGCGGTGTTCCGGCGCACCGGGGGACTGCACGCGGCCGGGTTGTTCGACCGCCAGGGGCGGCTCCTGGCCTTCCACGAAGACGTCGGCCGCCACAACGCGGTCGATAAGATCTTTGGCCAGATGCTGCTGGCGGGACGCCTGCCGCTCTCCGACACGATCCTCCTGGTGAGCGGTCGGGCGTCGTTCGAGCTTCTCCAAAAGTCGGCGACGGCCGGGGTGCCGATTTTCGTCGCGGTTGGCGCGCCGTCGTCACTGGCGGTCGAGCTTGCCAGGGCGACCGACGTGACGCTGGTCGGCCTCCTGCGGGCAAGCAGCTTCGTGATCTACTCCCGCCCGGAGCGAGTCTGGTTTGCCCGGCCCTTTGGGTCCGGTGTAGAATGAGCCTTGATGCTTCGTTTCTCCCCTGGCCGTCGACGAGTCGGAGCATGGGAAGGTGGCCGTGGACGTCGCGTCGGTGGTGGTGGTTGGCTCGGTCAACGTTGACCTGATCGTCCGTTCCGAGCGGCTGCCGCGCCCTGGCGAGACGGTGGTCGGCGGAGATCTCCTGACGGCCGGGGGCGGCAAGGGGGCCAACCAGGCGATGGCGGCGCACCGCCTCGGCGCGGACGTTCGATTCATCGCTCGGATCGGCCACGATGGACCGGGTGATTTCGTCCAGACCAGCTTCGAGTCCGAGCGGCTGTCGAGTCGCTGGCTGACGGTCGATCCGGTCGCCGCGACCGGCGTGGCCTTGATTCTGGTCGACCGCCGCGGGGAAAATGTCATCAGCGTCGCCCCGGGAGCCAACGCGCGGCTGCGCCCCGACGACGTTCGGGCGGCGGAGGACGCGTTCGACGGCGCGCGAGTGCTCCTGGTCCAGCTCGAGATTCCGATTGAGACGGTTCGAACGGCGCTGGAGATCGCGCGGACGCGAGGGATCATCACCGTCCTCAACCCCGCGCCGGCCCGTCCGGTGCCAGACGATCTCCTTCGATTGGTCGAATGGCTGACGCCCAACGAGACCGAAGCGGCGATGCTGGGCGCACCCTCCGGGGATCGGTCGGAGGCGCGGCGCGGTGCTCACGCCCTGAGGGCGCGTGGACCCTCCGGCGTCGTCGTCACGCTCGGCGAGCGCGGGGCGGTCGCGGAAGCGGCCGAGGGAACGATCGACCTGGAGCCTTTTTCGGTCGCTGCGATCGATACGACCGCGGCTGGCGACGCGTTCAGCGCCGGGCTCGCGGTTGGCCTGGCGCGAGGAATGGCGGCGCCCGAAGCGCTTCGCTACGCCAGCGCGGCGGGCGCGCTCACCACCACGCGCCAGGGGGCGCAACCATCGCTTCCGAGGGACGACGAGGTGCGGAAGCTGCTCGAGTCTAGACGATTCGGCGACCGGATCAGGGGATAAGGTGGCGGCGCAAGCATTCTATCGAAAATGGCGATCGCAGCGATTCGCGGATCTGGTTGGTCAGGAGCCGGTCGCCCGGACGCTCCGGAACGCGGTCCGGGCCAACCGGGTCGCTCACGCCTACGTCTTCTGCGGACCGCGTGGC
Organism: Chloroflexota bacterium; assembly: GCA_050695695.1. Taxonomy (GTDB): domain Bacteria; phylum Chloroflexota; class UBA6077; order FW602-bin22; family CADDYW01; genus JAJPKB01. Next base: position 804 of record JBOGTX010000222.1, on the reverse strand, counting down.
GTCGGGAAGACGTCGGCGGCCCGAATTCTCGCCAAGGCGGTCAACTGCCCGAACGCGAACGAGGGCGAGCCGTGCGGGGTCTGCGGCACCTGCCGGGCGATCCAGGACGGGGCGGCGATCGACATTCTCGAGCTCGACGCGGCCTCGAATCGGGGCATCGAGGAGATGCGGCAGATCCGCGAGAAGGTTGGCCTCGCGCCAGCGTCCGCGCGGTATAAATTCTACATCCTCGACGAAGCCCACATGTTGACCACCGAGGCGTTCAACGCGCTTCTCAAGACGCTCGAGGAGCCACCCGCCAATACGGTCTTCGTGCTGGTGACCACCGAGGCGCGGCGCCTTCCGGACACCGTGCTCTCTCGTTGCCAGCGGCTGGACTTCCGGCGGATCGGCGCCGCCGACTCGGTCTCCCGGCTGGAGTTCGTCTGCCGCGAGGAGGCGATCACGCCGGAGGCCGGGGTGCTTGACCTGATCGCCCGATTGGCCGGGGGGAGCCTTCGGGACGCCGAGGGCATGCTCGACCAGCTCGTGGCCTACGCCGGCTCCGCGCCCACCCTCGCGGCGGCCCGATCGGCGCTGGGCGCGGCGGGACCGGAAGCGGCGCGTGATTTGCTGAAACACGTCGTCGACGACCGGATCGAGGCGGCGATTCGGATGGTCAACGATCTTGCCGATCAGGGCGCGGATCCACGCCAGATCTCGCTTGACGTAGTCGACTGCTTGCGAAATCTCCTGCTCTTGCGCACGTCGGACGCGCTGGCCGACCTCGTCGACGAGGGGCCGGAGGCGCTGCCCGACCTGCGT